>JANMIH010000149.1:0-4949 GCA_031375685.1 Polaromonas sp.
CTGCCCCGCATCTTGTACAACCTGCTGCTCAGTGAAGGCCTGGCTTTGACGACGCCGATTCGTACCATCAAAGACCAGCACCTGTACCTGGCAGGTGACGTGGCGCTGGTGGTTAAAGCCATCCCCCTGACCGAGCTGACAGACACCCTGCGCGCATTAAAAGCCAGTGGCACACCGCTTAATTATTTAACCGTGTACGCCCCGTGGATTGACGACAGCAACTTTATGCTCGGCATCAACACCGTGGCTGAATCGCTCGGTTTTTCAAGCGACAAACTTAGGCTGCGGGGATAAGGAGCAAATGATGGACGCAATGGCATTGATGGAGAAAATTCGCGGTGGCGAAGACTCAACACTCGAACTCAAACGCATTGTTTGGCGCGGGGAAGGCAAGATCAACGAGCCGCATCCTGACAGCCTGGCCGATGAGCTGGCCGCATTTGCCAACGCCAAAGGGGGCTTGCTGGTGCTGGGTGTTGATGATAAGACGCGCGATATTGTGGGAATAGAGGTTCAACATCTCGATGCTGCCGAGCGCTGGCTTGGCGCGCTGGCGCGTGACCTCATTGAGCCGTCTCTTTTGTTCTATACCCACCATGTGGCGTTGCCAAACGCCAGTGGCCAGATGCAATACGTCATTGCGGCGGAGGTGCCGCGCAGTTTGTGGATTCACAAAAGCCCCAAAGGTTACATGTTGCGGATTGGGCATGAAAAAAGAGCGATGGGCACTGACTTGCTGGCGCGCATGTTTCAGCAGCGTAGCCAAGCACGGCTCATCCGGTTTGAAGAGTTGCCAGTACCCCAAGCGCCAAAGTTTGAAGCGTTGCCGTGGCGCAACGTCAAACCTTTTTTGCGCACCAGCGAAGGGGCTGAATCTACCCAGTTCAAACGCCTGCACTTGCTGACGGAACATGAAGGTGGGGATGTACTGACTGTTGCCGGCGTGCTGCTAGCCTGCGAAAACCCAGGTGAATATATACGCGGCGCCTACATTCAGGCCGTTGCGCACCGGGGTCTGCGCAACGACCCAGCAGATCAAATTGATGCCAAAGACTTTACCGGCCCACTTGCTGAGCAAATTACATCAGCCTTTGGGTTTGTCATGCGGCATATGCTGGTTCCCGCGACGAAAAGCCTGGGGCGTGTAGATTTTCCACAGTACAGCCGACGGGCTATTTTCGAGGCTGTCGTCAATGCAGTCGCGCACCGTGACTACTCTATGCACGGCGCAAAAATTCGTTTGCACATGTTTGCGGATCGCATTGAAATTTGTGTGCCTGGCCCGTTGACCAACAGCATGACTATTGATGCGATGACCCGCATGTCCATGCCGCGCAACGACGTACTTTGCAGCCTGCTTTCCCACATACCAGTGCCCGCACCTGACCTGGGTCGCGAATTTTTGATGGACAGGCGCGGCTCTGGTGTGCAGGTCATCTTGGATGACAGCAAAAAAATCTCTGGCAAAAGTCCGCAATACCGCCAAATCGACAATCTGGAGCTACAGCTGACCATCTATGCAGCGCCCTCGCCGCATGTTGAAGGCGTGGTTGCATGATCGCCCAATTCCAATACACCACCCTCGCCCACCAAACCCAGGCGGTGCAAAGCATTGCCGAGGTGTTTGCCGACGTGCGCTTTGTGGCGCCCAATAACGCGCAAAGCAACCCGGTGATGGTGCCGCGTGAGGCAGCGGCAACCTTGCGCAATAACATTTTTGACATTCGCAAACGCAATGGTGTGACGGCTGGGTCGATGCTGGTACACGACACCACCACACCCGCCTTGGCGATTGACGTGTTGATGGAAACCGGTACGGGTAAAACCTTTACCTTTATTGAAACCATTCACCGCCTGCACAACGACAAAAACCTGGCCAAATTCATTGTGCTGGTGCCCAGTAACGCGATTCGCCAAGGCACGCTGAAAAGCATGCAAACCACGGCAGAGTTTTTCAGCAAGCAGTACGGCCAAAAAATCAGCGTTTACAACTATTCAGCCAAAACGGTGCATGGGTTTATCAATGCGGCGAACGCTGGCATATCCGTGCTGGTGGCTACCTACCAGTCGTTTGCGGGCGACAGCAAGGTTATCAACAAGCGTGGGGTAGAGGCCAATTTATTTGGCCATGCCAAAAGCTACATGGAAGCACTGGCTTTTGTGCGACCCGTGCTCATCATTGACGAACCACACCGCTTTGAGGGCAAGCAAACGCAGGAATACCTGGCCAAGTTCAACCCGCTGATGACCATACGCTTTGGTGCCACGTTTAAAAACGACGAGTACAAAAACCTGATTTACACACTCGACAGCCTGGAGGCGTTTCGCCAGCGGCTGGTCAAAGGCATTGCGGTTGACACGGTGGGCGCGGGCGCAGATATGGGGCAGTTGCTGTGTTTGAACGCCGTGACTGGCACAGCCAAGGATCGCACAGCCCAGGTCAGTTTTCAGACCATCGCAGGCAAAAACGCCAGTGTTGAGTTGCAGGCTAAAGACAACCTGGGTGAAAAAACCGACATTGCCTTTTTAGACGGCCATGTGGTGGAAAGCATCACAAGCAAAGAACTGCTGTTTACCAATTGCTTTGCGCTGCCGCTGGGCGAACCCACGTCTTACGGCATGCTGGCCGAACAAGTGCAAGCGCTGATCATTGAGCGCAGCATTGCCAACCACTTTGAGCGGGAAGAAGAGCTGTTCAAGCGCGGCATCAAGGCTCTGAGCCTGTTCTTTATTGATTCAGTGGCCAAGTACATGCCTGAAGGAACCAAGCCTGCCGTGATACGTGCGGCCTTTGAGCGCCATTACCGTGCGCAATTGGCTAATCTGCTTGCAAAGCCCGAGCTTGACCCCGCCTACCGGCTGTACCTGGAGCGCAGTGCTGCAGACATTGGCCGGGTACACAAGGGCTACTTTGCCCGGTCGCACAGTGAAAAGGGTGAAGAAGAAGCCATCAAGCTGATACTGCAAGAGAAGGAAAAACTGTTGTCTTTTGACACCGACTTGCGTTTTATCTTCTCGATGTGGGCGCTACAAGAAGGCTGGGACAACCCGAACATTTTTACCCTGTGCAAACTGGCCCCCAGCAACTCCAAAATTACCAAGCTGCAGCAAATTGGCCGTGGCTTGCGACTGGCGGTTAACCAGCAGCTTGAACGCGTGCAGTCTGACGACCCGGCGTTTGATGAAGTCAACCAGCTGGTGGTGGTGGTGCCCGCTAGTGAGGGTAATTTTGTCGAAGCGATTCAAAGCGAAATTGCCGCGCACAGCGTACGCCGTGTGGCCAAGGTGTTTGACGACAAGGTGCTGGCTGAATTTGGCGTGGCATCCAGCACCCGCCTGGCCAACCGCGTGCTTGACGCACTGGCTGCGCTGGGTGTGATTAGTCTGGACGACCTGTCCGGCCAGGCCACCTTGCTGCTGGAGCGCGAGGTTTACCATGCCCAGCGCGATGCAATTTTGGCAAGCCTCAAAGCGATTGTCGGCATTGAGCCGCAAAACGCCGTCAACATGCAGGCTTACCTGGATGCGTATTACGACGGCTACGGCAAGGTCAAAAACAAAGCCGATTTGGTCAAACCGACGATTCGCGTCAACCCTGCCAATTACCAAAAGTTCAACGACCTGTGGCAAAACCTGAACCGTGATGCGGTGCTGCACTATGAACTGGACTCAGCCGTACTGACGACGCGAATACTTGAGCAGATCAACAAAGACTTTAATGTGCGGCCGCTGACCATCAGCATCACGCGCACTGACGCGGTTGAAAGCCTGCACCAGGCCAAAAGCACGCAAAAGAGTTACGACATCATGTCGCAGTCGGTCTATACGCTGGCTGAATTTGTACGTGAGCTGGCTAACCTGACCAAACTGAGCTACCACCTGATTGGCAGCATTTTGAGCCAGATGCCAGCCGACAAGTTTGAGCAGATTCGCCACAATGAAAGCCGCGCACTCACCACGCTGCGGGACTTGATCCAAGGCTGTATTTATGAGTTGCTGGTCAACAAGGTGAGCTACGAGCTACGTGAAGTCCGGGTCAAAACATCTTTGACCGACAGCACGGGCCAGTTGCTGGCAACGATTCCTGTGTCGCTGTGCGGTGTGGAAAGCCACGGTATCAAAAATTCTGAAATTCAGGCTCGCTCGCTGTACGTTGATGCTTTCATGCCAGTGGACATCAAGATTGAGCGTGAGACGGTAGACGAATCCAATAACGCGAGCATCACGGTGTTTGCCAAGCTGCCAAAAATCAACATCCCCACGCCTGCAGGCAACTACAACCCTGACTTTGGCTACGTGCTGGCACGCGCTGGCAAAGCAGAGGCGCTGTACCTGGTGGTTGAAACCAAAGGCTATGACAACTACACGGACATCCCAGCCAAAGAACGCTGGAAGATTGACAGTGCCAAGCAGTTTTTTAAAGCCTTGCAGGACTTGCCCGCGCTCAAAGGCAGCGGCGTGCAAGTCAAATACCAGACGAAAATCAATGGTGACTCGCTGGCGTAGCTGATTTCAGGTATGAAATAAGCCTTCAGCCCAATAAATACGGGCGCAAGCAGCTCCCGAGTTTATAGCAAACTACGCTTGAGAGGCCACCAGCGTCCGCGTATAAGGGTGCTCAGGCGAATCCATGATTTGCGCTAACGGGCCGGCTTCCAGCACCACGCCGTCTTTCAGCACCATCACCTGGTGCGCCATGGCGCGAATCACATCGACGTCGTGGGTAATCAGCAGATAGCTCAATCCTCGCTCCCTCTGGAGTCGTTGTAACAACTGCAAAACCTGCTTCTGAATCGTCACATCCAGCGCGCTGGTTGGCTCGTCCAGCACCAAAAGCTGTGGTTCGACAATCAGTGCCCGCGCTATCGCCAAACGCTGGCGCTGACCGCCTGAGAACTCATGCGGGTAGCGATTTAGCAGGCCTGCAAATTGTGATTCCGTCAAACCCA
>JANMIH010000165.1:0-4913 GCA_031375685.1 Polaromonas sp.
AAAACGTTTTTTGAGCGTTTCCATGAGCTCGTCCCAGCCCATTTTTTCAATCTTGGCCTTGTCCTCGGGGCTCAGTTCCAGCTCCAGGTTTTTGCGCAGCCATTCCAGCGGAATGTCTTTGGTGAAGTCGGCCACCATTTCCACACCTTTGAAGTAGGCGGCAAAGGCGCGGTCAAACTTGTCGTAATGCTTTTCGTCTTTGACCAAAATCGTGCGGCTCAAATAATAGAAATCGTCGATTTTGTAGGCTGGGTCTTCATCGTCATCCGCGCCGCTGTTCGGCCCCACCACGCCTGCCTGCAAGGCTTCCAGTAGCATGAGGTATTCCTTGACGGATACCGGCAGTTTGGCCGAACGCAGGGTGTAGAAAAAGTCAATCAGCATGGCGTGTCAAGTTCGCGGTTTTTCCAGTTGATATAACAACTGCGCCTTGGCCTCAGGCCATTCGCCGGCGCGCATGCTGTACATCACGGTGTCGCGAATGGTGCCGTCGCGGCGAAGCGCGTGACCCCTGATGACACCGTCTTTTTGGGCACCCAGCCGCTCAATGGCGGCTTGGGATGCAAAGTTGAAATTGTCGGTGCGCCAGCCCACCACATGGCAGCCCAGTGTTTCAAAAGCATGGGTCAGCATCAGCAATTTGCAGGTGCTGTTGACATGCGTGCGCTGGCAGCGTGCAGCGTACCAGGTGTAGCCAATCTCCAGCCGTTTAACGCCGGGCAAGATGTCGTGGTAACTGGTACTTCCTAGCACTTCGCCGCTGGTGGCGTTGGTCACGGCAAAGGCAAAACGGTTATCGGTTTGCAGCGCTGTGTGGATGTAAGCCAGCGCTTCCTCGGGCGCAGGCACCGACGTCACGCGCAGCTTCCACAGTTGCCCGTCGCTGGCCGCAGCGCGAATGCCTTCTTCATGCGCCAGGCTCAAAGGCAGCAAACGCACGTTACGCGATTCAAGCACGACAGGCTCAACAAAAGCCATGGTCAATGTCCCATGTCATCGGCTTTGGCCTGGCTGGCACGCTGGGCCATTCGCACGCGGCGCGCAATTTGCAACCCCAAACCGCCGCCTATACCTACCAGCACAATGCCAAAAATGGTGCTATTGCTGTAGCCAGCATCAAAAATATCAAAGCCAAGCAAGCGGCCAAGCCAGAACGCCAGCAGCGAGCCGCCGACAAAACCCACAGCATCGGCCAGGCCGTCTATCAACAATACTTTTGAATTCATGATGTTTACGGTTGGCTTATCGGTTGTTGCGCTGCATGAAAACCAGCTTTTCGAAAAGTGTCACGTCCTGCTCATTCTTAAGCAGCGCACCCACCAGTGGCGGCACGCTGACCTTGTCGTCTTTGCTTTGCAGGGCATCGAGCGAAATGTCTTCAGCCACCAATAGCTTGAGCCAGTCCAGCAGTTCGCTGGTCGATGGTTTTTTCTTCAAACCGGGCAAGTTGCGCACGTCGTAAAAAGTTTTCATCGCGGCGGCTAGCAGCTCCTTTTTCAGGCCCGGGAAATGCACATCGACAATTTGGCGCATCGTGTTGGCGTCGGGGAACTTGATGTAGTGAAAAAAGCAGCGGCGCAAAAACGCATCTGGCAGCTCTTTTTCATTGTTCGACGTGATGAAAACCAGCGGGCGGTGTTTGGCCTTGATCAGCTCACGGGTCTCGTACACATAAAACTCCATGCGGTCGATTTCACGCAGCAGGTCGTTGGGGAACTCAATGTCGGCCTTGTCGATTTCGTCAATCAGCAGTGCCACAGGCGTTTCAGACGTGAAAGCCTGCCACAGCACACCCTTGACGATGTAGTTGTGGATATCCTTGACTTTCTCTCCGCCATCAATCGTTGACAACTGCGAGTCCCGCAGACGCGACACAGCATCGTATTCATACAAGCCTTGCTGCGCTTTGGTAGTGGACTTGATGTGCCACTGCAGCAGGGGCATGCCCAGCGCCTCAGCCACTTCCTCGGCCAGCATGGTTTTGCCAGTACCGGGCTCACCTTTGACCAGCAAAGGCTTTTTAAGCGTGGCGGCAGCGTTCACGGCCAGCATCAGGTCTTGGGTGGCGACGTAGTTCTTGGAGCCTTGAAATTTCATGTTGGAGTCAGTTTGAGAGACAAAGTGTGGATGGAAAAACGCCAAGGTCTGGACTTGAGAATTAACAGCGCCAGTTCAGCCGGTTGGACAGATATAATCCAAGGCTGACCAAGCCAGTAGTTTCAACCTGAATCCTCATCCAATTGTGCGCGCAAAATGATCAAGCTGTTTATCAAAATTTCCGTCCTCGCTGTCTCTTTTGTGACGGTTACAGCCTCCGCACAAGACATTAAAGGCGATGCCAAAGCGGGCGAAAGCAAGAACGCCATGTGCTCTGGTTGCCACAGCATCAAGGGCTACCAGGCCAGCTTTCCTGAGATTCACAAAGTGCCCATGATTGCGGGCCAGGCTGAAAAATACATCGTCTCCTCACTCAACGCCTACAAAAAGGGTGAGCGCAAGCACCCCAGCATGCGCGGCATTGCTGAAACGCTCACAGATCAGGACATCGCTGATTTAGCCGCCTACTACAGCGTAAGCGGCGTTGCAAAAGATGCAAAGCCTTTGGCCGAACAACCTTCCAAAGAGCCAAATGCGCAGGTCAAGGCTCTTTTGGGCAAGGCCAATTGCTCTTCTTGCCACGGCGCCAACTACAGCAAGCCCATTGACCCGTCTTACCCCAAGCTGGGAGGCCAGCACGCTGATTACTTATTGGTCGCCTTGAAGTCCTACAAGGTTGACAGCAATGCCAAGGTGGGTCGCGGCAACGCCATCATGGCGGGCATGGCCAAGCAGTACACCAATGCTGAATTGAAACTGATGGCGAACTATTTGTCCTCACTTGAAGGGGACCTGAAAACTGTCCCGCAAAGCGTGTTTCGCACTTCTAAATAACCAATAAAAAAACCGCTGATCCAGCGGTTTTTTTACGCCTGAAAAACGAGGCTAATCCTGTGTAGCCCGGCGCTGCACGCAGTCAATGTAGGCCGCACCATCAGGTGGCCTGCTTGCACGCTGGCTTTCCCATACCATTTGGCCCAGACAATCCATCGCCTCGTGGTGTGCGTCGTGCAGTGAATCACGCCTGGCGGTCAGCAGCTCAACCGCTTGCCGAATGCCGCGCGGCTGGTCAATCGAACATTGTTCGCTGATCGACAGATGCATTGACAGATGCAAGAACGGGTTGGTCTTGCCGCCTTCGACGTCATACATGGTTGCCAGAGCTGCATCGACATCGGCAAAGTCAGCATGGTATTCGGGGTGTTCGGCAATCCACTGGCTTGCTATTGTTTCAAGAGCTTCCAGCGGCTGGCCTGATAGGGTTTTTGCGTGGACCGAGCAAAAAAATCGGCGGACGTCGGCTTGGGATGGCGTAAACATTCGCTTAGGTTATCACGCTGAACAGCAACTCTTGGCCAGCTTGTGCAAAGCCCCCGGCGGTGTCCTACAGACAAATGCGCGGCATGCCAGTAGAGTCATCAGAGCGTTGCTTGTCTCCGGGATCAGGCGGCGCTGAGTGCAAACGACAACCGGCGAGGAGAACCCCATGAACGCAGCAAAAATCACAGGCATTGTTTTGATCGTTATCGGTCTGGCGGGCTTTTTTACAGGTGGCTTCAGTTTTACCAAAGACACCACAGCCGCCAAGATTGGGCCCATTGAACTCAAGGTTCAAGAAAGGGAGTCCGTCAATATTCCGCAGTGGCTCAGCTTGGGCGCACTGGCTCTGGGCGCGGTTGTACTGGTGGTGGGATTTCGCAAGCCCTGACTGGCTTGATCGGCTACCCACCGTGTTTTTGCACCGTGTGGGCTATTATTTCTACTGACGCTTGACAAGCAAGCTGTTTTTTGGAAATACCTATGAACCACGCTTTTATCTGCGACGCCATTCGCACCCCTTTTGGCCGGTACGGTGGCGCACTTAGCTCGGTTCGCACTGACGACCTGGGCGCCATACCGCTCAAAGCATTGATGGCGCGCAACCCGAATGTCGATTGGCTGGCCGTGACCGATGTGATTTACGGCTGCGTCAATCAGGCTGGCGAAGACAACCGCAACGTGGCCCACATGGCAACACTGCTGGCTGGTTTGCCGATGGCGTTGCCCGGTGCGACGATTAACCGGTTGTGCGGCTCAGGTCTGGATGCCATTGGGACAGCAGCGCGCGCCATCAAGGCGGGCGAAGCGGCCATGATGATCGCTGGCGGTGTTGAAAGCATGAGCCGTGCCCCTTTTGTGATGGGCAAGGCAGAAGGCGCTTTCAGCCGCGCCGCGCAAATGTACGACACCACCATCGGCTGGCGCTTTGTCAACAAACTGATGAAAGAAAAGTACGGCGTTGACGCCATGCCCGAAACGGCTGAAAACGTGGCGGCAGAGTTCAATATCAGCCGCGAAGACCAGGACAAGATGGCCCTTGGCAGCCAACTCAAAGCTGTCGCAGCGCAAAAGTCGGGTTATTTTGATGCGGAGATCACGCCAGTGACCATCCCACAAAAGAAAGGTGACGCAGTGGTTGTCAGCAAAGACGAACACCCGCGTGAAACCAGCCTGGAAGCGCTCGCCAAACTCAAAGGCGCGGTGCGGCCTGATGGCAGCGTGACGGCGGGCAATGCATCGGGCGTCAACGACGGGGCTTGTGCCTTGTTGCTGGCAGACGAGGCCAGCGCCGCCAAAAACGGCTTGACACCACGCGCCCGCATTGTCGGTATGGCGACCGCTGGCGTCGCGCCGCGCATCATGGGGATTGGCCCCGCACCCGCCACCCAAAAGGTGCTGGCACTGACGGGCTTGAGCATGGCGCAGATGGACGTGATTGAACTCAACGAAGCCTTTGCCGCCCAAGGTCTGGCCGTGCTACGGTTGTTGGGCTTGCA
>JANMIH010000501.1:0-14697 GCA_031375685.1 Polaromonas sp.
CACAGGTCGGCATCATCCGATTGTTCTGGCTTGATGAACGCTATTAATTCAGGAGCTGCTTGCGCCCGTATTTGTTGGTCTGGAGGCATATTTGATGCCGTTTTTGAGGCATTTTCAGCGGTTTTGACACTGATTTCAAACATATCCTCTTTAAAACTGGGCGCACGGCCTGCCAGTGCGCCATCGGCTTGCAAGGCAAAAGATCGACCCTCAAAAACGATCTCGTCCTGCCCACCCACCAGGTGCGCGTACACCAGCGGCAGGCCGACGGCGACGGCGCGTTGCTGCATCATTTGTTCACGCTCAACGCCTTTGCCAATGTGAAACGGCGAGGCGTTGATGACGATCAGCAGCTCTGCACCTGCGTCTTTAGCGTCATTGGCAGGGGCGTCAAACCAGGCGTCTTCACAAATCAGCAGGCCGACCTTGACGCTCGCGTCAGCTCCCAAGCCATCGCCTTCAGCTTCAAAAACACAAGCCACATTGCCCGGCGTGAAGTAACGCCGCTCATCAAACACCTGGTAGTTGGGCAACTCCCGCTTGGCATAGGTGTGCGTGACCTGCCCTTCACAAAGCACCAGAGCCGCATTGTGGCGCTGCTGCACGGCCACGCTCCTGGTGCGCACACCGTCCCCTGCCATCACAGGCGTGCCAACCACCACCGTCAAGCCTTTTAACCCGGCCAGCGCATGGGCCACCTGTTTCACGGCATCATCACAGGCTTGTATAAACGAGCTGCGCAAAAACAGGTCTTCAGCCGCATAGCCACAAACGGCCAGTTCAGGCGTTACAACCAGCCGCGTGCCACCGGCGTACGCCGTGGTCGCTGCGTCGATGATTTTTTGCGCATTGCCGGGCATGTCGCCAACGCAATAATTGAGCTGTAAAACGCAGATTTTCAGTGGCATTTTCAAAATTAAACCAAGTCTGATGAACGAGAAAATTGATTATGTCATTCGCGTACTGACCACGCCGCTGGCGGTCAATGGCGCGGACTGGAATGCACTGCTAGCTGCACAAACGCCCGACGGCGCGTTAAATCCATTCATGCGTCACGAATACCTGGCCGCCATGCACGAGAGCGGCAGTGCAGTGCCCCAAACCGGCTGGTCGCCGCGCTTTATCACGCTGTGGGACGGCAACACTCTGGCCGCCGGTTGCGCGCTGTACCTGAAAGACCATTCCTACGGCGAATACGTGTTTGACCATGCCTGGGCCAACGCATACCACCAGCACGGCTTGCCGTACTACCCCAAGGCACTGGTCGCGCCACCTTTTACACCTGTGCCTGGCCCACGTTTGCTGGCGCGCAATGCTGCCGAGCGCCTGCTGCTGGTCAAGGCTTTGATCGCCTGGTGTGAAGAAGAAAAGCTGTCGTCACTGCATTTGCTGTTCAACACTGATGACGACGTGACAGCCTGTGAAGAGGCGGGCATGATGCTTCGCCACACGGTGCAGTTTCATTGGACAAACAGCGAACCCGGATACAAGAACTTCGACGACTTTTTGATGTCCTTGTCGCAGGAAAAACGTAAAAAAATCCGCCAGGAACGCAAAAAGGTGCTTGAAGCTGGCATCACTTTCCGCTGGGCGCTGGGCAAGGACATCGCCAGCGACGACTGGGACTTCTTTTACCAGTGTTACGAACGCACTTACTACGAACACGGCAACGCCCCTTACCTAAGCCGCGATTTCTTTCGTCGCATGCAAATCACCATGCCAGAGAACTGGTTGATGTTCATCGCGGAGCATGGCGAGGGTGACAACAAACAAAAAATCGCTACAAGTTTAATAGCTGTCTGTGCACGTATTGATTGGGCTCAAGGTCAAAATGACCCTAAAAAACAGCCTGAAACTCAGGTTTTGACCGCCTACGGCCGCTATTGGGGTGCTTTGGCGCGGGTAGATTGCCTGCACTTTGAAGCCTGCTACTACCAGCCCTTGCAATGGTGCATTGAGCACGGCGTGGCCAGTTTTGAGGGCGGTGCGCAAGGTGAACACAAAATGGCACGCGCCCTTCTGCCCGTCAAAACCACCAGTGCCCACTGGCTGGCGCACCCGTCATTTGCAGATGCGGTGGAGCGCTTTTTGGAACGTGAAGGCGCTGGTATTGACAACTACATGGGGGAGCTGGAGCGGCGCAGCCCTTTTAGGCAGCCGCAGACAGGCTCGAGCAGCCAAGTTTCCGCCGAAAAACCGTGATTCAAGCCCGAAGTTGAGCGCGCGGATGAAGAAAACAGCTAAAGCCCGATTTGCGAGACGAACTCAAACCAAGCACAGGTGTTGTAAATTAGCCCTAATCAGCAATTTCAATGCAAAAAGATTGGACGCGGGGGGGGGGGTAAACCCTGAAAATTGCCGGGCGGCAATTTAGCTGTTTTTACCGAAAGAAAATTATGAAAAAAATGATCATGGCAGCTGCCATCGCAGCATCGTTTGTAGCTGCTCCCGTTTTTGCACAGGGTTATGTTGGTTTGGGCTTGGGTTCAAGCTCGGTTTCAGGTTTTGACAGAAACGATGGCTTTGTGGCGTTTACTGGTGGAAATGCCTCCAAAACCTCCACGAAGCTATTAGGTGGCTACCAAGTTACCCCAAATTGGGGAGTAGAAGCGCAATACACAGCACTTGGCAAACGCGCGATTACAGTTACACCAGTTCAAAACGGCGCAAACACAAATAGCTCGAATGCATCGCAGTTTGGAATTTACGGCACGGGCACATACCCCATTAACGCTAGTTTTTCTCTGATTGGCAAACTTGGCGTGTCGGCTAACAGCATAAAGTTAACCGATACCCTTGGTGGCAGCGATACATCAAGCGCCACCGGCTTGTCTTTCGGTCTGGGCGCAAGCTACCAAATAACACCGAACGTCGCGCTGCGCGCAGAGTACGAGAATTTTGGCAAGTTGGCGAAAGACAGTGACGTTAACAACATATCGGTCAAAGGCAGCAACTTTTCTCTCAACTTGCTTTATAGCTTCTAATTTTTCAGGTTGACTTGAATGCCAAAAGCCGGGCTTGCCCGGCTTTTTTTCGTCTGCCCTCTGTCGCGTCTGCGGCAAACCCCGAAGCCAGCAACAACCCGCCTCGGTTATCGTGCATTCAGGAAACAAATGATGAAATCCCTCACCGGTCTAGACGCCACTTTTTTGTACCTTGAAACGCCCGAGATGCCCATGCATGTTGGCTCGTTTAACCTGTGTGCCCTGCCTGCTGGCTTTAAAGGCAGCTTTCACAAAGCCGTGAAAGCTCACATTGGCAAGCGTATGCACCTGACACCGGTGTTCAGCCGCAAGCTGGTGTTTATGCCGCTGGACTTGGGACATCCGATATGGGTGGAGGCTGATTCGGTGGATATTGGCTTTCACGTGCGCCGCGCCGGGCCGCCCCAAGCAAGCACAGCCCCCTCGGGGGGCAGCGCAGTACACGCAGTGGCAAGCGTGGGGGCCAAACAGTATCCGCAAAGCCGATTCCGCCAAAAAAGGCGCTAAGCCGATGACCTTGGCTGAAGCGCACAAGCTGTGTGCGCAGTTGCATGGCGAGTTGATTGATCGAAACTTCCCGCTCTGGGAGTTTTACGTTTTTGACCGCATCAAGCTGCCTGACTCCATGGGCGGAAAAATCGTCGGTGGCTTTTTCTCAAAAATTCACCATGCCGCGCTGGACGGCAAAGGCGGCGTGATGCTGGCCAATGCGTTGCTGGATTTGTCGCCTATTCCGCGCGACGTACCGCCACCAGACCCGACTCGCAAACGGATGAAAGAATCAGATTTAAAAATCGGCAAGATGATTGGTTCGGTGTTTTCAAGCTCTCTCGGCCAGTTGATGAAAGCAGCCAAGTCTTTGCCCACCGCAGCGGCGACCTTTGGCAGCACGCTGGTCAAGCAATCAACGGGCAGCAGTTCGAAGGGTGTGAAGGCCAAAATGCCAATGCACCTGGCACCACCCACGCCGTTTAATGCGGGTATCAGCACGCAGCGCGTTTTTGTGACCGCCACCATCCCCTTGGCCGATTGCAAAGCCATGGGCAAGACAGTGGGCGGGTCGTTCAATGACATTGTTTTGTGGATTTGCTCAACCGCCCTGCGCAACTACCTGACGCAACACCACAGCCTGCCGAAAAAATCATTGGTCGCTGCCATGCCGGTGTCACTGCGCGAAAACGCTGGAGATGGCTCTGAAGACGCGACCAACCTGGGCAACCAGGTCAGCATGACGCTGGTGGAATTGGGCACGCACCTGGCGCATCCGCTCAAGCGCATGAATGCCATCATGGCCTCGACCGCCAAAGTCAAAACGTCGATGCAGAGTTTGAAGGGCTTGCTGCCGACAGACTACCCGTCGCTGTTAGCGCCTTGGCTGGTGGGCGGGGCGGCCAAAATGGCGCTGAACGCCTACGGTAAGTTAGGCGACGGCGGTCTGGCCAGCAGGTTGCCGATGGTCGCCAACCTGGTGATTTCAAACGTGCCGGGCGCACCCGTACCCTTGTACTTGGCGGGTGCCGAGTTTTTAAGCTTTCATCCGTTGTCCATCATCATGCACGGACTGGGGCTGAACATCACGATTCAAACCTACGCTGGCCGTGTTGATTTCGGCATCATTGCTGACAAAAAAGCCTTGCCCCATGCATCAGACTTTTCAAAAGCGATTGAGGCGGCATTTGCTGAAGCTCAAGCCTTGCTGACTGCCGCTGAAAGCCCCATTGAAAAATCAGTCGCTAAAGTGACGCAAAAAGCGAAGATAGTGAAATTGCCTCCGCAAAAAGTACGTTCTCGCCGCGATACTGTTTTGAAGTCCGAACCAGCCCTTAACACCAATGCTTTTAACCATGGCAAGACTGTCGTCAAAAAAATTGCAAGAAGCAAACCCTGAAATCATCACGCCGCATGACCAGCCCCCCAGCGCTTGGCTGATGGCACTCGAGTTGCGCGCTTTTTGGGAGTTTGGTGCATTGCTGCCCGCTTGGCCTTTGCTCGCGCGTGCGCCCAAGGGCGATGGCCATGCCGTGATGGTGTTCCCCGGCCTGTCGGCCAACGACGCATCCACCCTGCCGCTGCGCCAATACCTGCAATCGCTCAACTACAAACCTTGGGGCTGGGAGCAAGGCTTTAACTTTGGCCCGCGCGCAGGCGTGCTGGAGGAGGCCAAAAGCAACCTGGAGCGCACGTTCGACAGCACAGGTCAAAAAGTCAGCCTGATGGCTGGAGTCTGGGCGGGGTGTACGCACGCGAGCTGGCCAAAGAAATGCCGCACATGGTACGCAGCGTCATTACCCTCGGCACACCCTTTGCAGGCTCACACAAGTCCACCAACGCCTGGCGTGTGTACGAGCTGACCAGTGGCCGCAAAATTACACAGGAATCTGAAAACTACGACCTGCCCGGCGCACCGCCCGTGCCCACCAGCAGCATTTACTCTCGCACTGACGGCGTTGTGGCCTGGCAGGCCAGCATTCAGGCCGCCTGCAATGTCAACCCGCAAACTGAAAACATTGAGGTCATCGCCAGCCACATCGGTTTGGGCCTGAACCCCAGCGCCTGGTGGGCTGTGGCGGACCGCCTTGCCCAGTTAGAAGGTGACTGGCAACCTTTTGCCACCAGAAAAAAAGGCCACATCGGCGGCCTTTTGTACCCAGACGCTGAACAGCGACGTTAAGACTTGTTGGCCACCAGGTAATTGGCAATGCCGTCCGCTATTTCTTTGTGCGCAGCATCGGGGCCTTCCCAGCCGCCAATTTTGACCCATTTGCCTTCTTCGAGGTCTTTGTAATGCTCAAAGAAATGCGCAATGGTTTTTAATCGCAGCGGGTTCATGTCTTCAGGCTTTTGCCAGTGGGTATAGAGCGAACATTTCTTGTCAACGGGTACCGCCAGTACCTTGCCGTCTTCACCGGCTTCGTCGGTCATCTTCAAAATGCCGATGGCGCGGCAGGTCACCACCACACCGGGTATCAAAGGCACAGGCGTGATGACCAGCACATCCACTGGGTCACCGTCACCGCTCAGGGTTCTGGGCACATAACCGTAGTTGGTCGGGTAGTGCATCGACGTGCTCATGAAGCGGTCGACAAAAATCGCGCCTGATTCTTTGTCCACTTCGTACTTGACCGGGTCGGCATTCATGGGAATTTCAATGATGACGTTGAAGGCTTCAGGGGCGTTTTTGCCAGGAGTGACTTTGTCTAATGACATGTGGGTGTTGAGGTTGGGTGGAAGAAAATAAAACCGTGAAATCACAGACTAGGATTTACCCTCATTTTACTGATTCAGACTTGAGAAAACGTGCAGTTGTCATGTTTTCGCGTTAAATTTCAAAGGTTGGCCAATCGTCTCAAACATGAGCAACGAGGAAGCAGCGCAGCGGGTTGAAAACGCATGCGTTTCAACTCTCCAAGCAAAAAACTGTAGGAGATCTCAATATGACAGGCAACTCAGCGCTGATCTTGGCGCTTGTGTGCGGCTTTATTGCCGTGGGATACGGCATTTGGGCACGCAACTGGATTTTGTCGCAAGACGCAGGCAATGCGCGCATGCAAGAAATTGCAGCCGCCATTCAAACCGGTGCCGCCGCCTATCTGGCCCGGCAATACAAAACCATCGCCATTGTTGGCGTGATTCTGGCCGTGCTGATCGGCATCTTTTTGGACGGTAAAACCGCCATCGGCTTTGTTGTTGGTGCATTGCTGTCAGGCGCTTGCGGCTTTATTGGCATGAACGTCTCAGTCCGCGCCAACGTGCGCACCGCGCAAGCCGCCACCAAGGGCATTGGCCCCGCGCTGGACGTGGCCTTCAGGGGCGGCGCCATCACTGGCATGTTGGTGGTGGGTCTCGGCCTTTTGGGCGTGACCGCTTTTTACTGGTTTTTGGTCGGCAACGGCAACTATACGCCAGACAAAAAACTGGCAGATTTGCTTAACCCGTTGATTGGTTTTGCTTTCGGTTCATCACTGATTTCGATCTTTGCACGACTGGGTGGCGGTATTTTTACCAAAGGCGCTGACGTTGGCGCTGATCTGGTGGGCAAAGTCGAGGCAGGCATCCCTGAAGACGACCCACGCAATCCGGCCGTGATTGCCGACAACGTGGGCGACAACGTGGGTGACTGCGCGGGCATGGCCGCTGACCTGTTTGAAACCTATGCGGTGACCCTGATTGCCACCATGGTGTTGGGCGCGCTGCTGGTTGCCGCCAGCCCTGTCAATGCGGTGTTGTACCCGCTTGCTTTGGGCGCGGTGTCGATCGTGGCGTCCATCATCGGCTGCTTTTTTGTCAAGGCTACACCAGGCATGAAAAACGTCATGCCTGCGCTGTACAAGGGTCTGGCGATTGCGGGCATTTTGTCGCTGGTGGCGTTTTACTTTGTCACGATGTGGCTGATGCCTGACAACGCCATCACTGCCACGGGCAGCCAGATGAAACTGTTTGGCGCTTGCGCTGTTGGCCTGGTGCTCACCGCCGCACTGGTGTGGGTGACTGAGTACTACACCGGCACACAGTACGCGCCCGTCAAGCACATTGCACAAGCATCGACCACCGGCCACGGCACCAACATCATTGCGGGCCTGGGCGTGTCGATGCGTTCAACGGCATGGCCCGTGATTTTTGTGTGTATTGCCATTTTGGTGTCGTACAAGCTGGCAGGCCTGTTTGGCATTGCAATTGCCGCGACGTCCATGCTGAGCATGGCCGGCATTGTGGTGGCGCTGGATGCTTATGGCCCGATCACCGACAACGCTGGCGGTATTGCCGAGATGGCCGATATGCCGCCTGAAGTGCGCGCCGTGACCGACCCATTGGATGCAGTAGGCAACACCACCAAAGCCGTGACCAAAGGCTACGCGATTGGCTCAGCAGGGTTGGCGGCGCTGGTGCTGTTTGCTGACTACACCCACAAGCTCGAAGCCTACGGCAAAGCCATCAGCTTTGACCTGAGCGACCCGATGGTGATTGTCGGTTTGTTCATTGGTGGTTTGATTCCGTACCTCTTCGGCGCTATGGCGATGGAAGCCGTGGGCCGCGCAGCAGGCTCGGTGGTGGTTGAAGTGCGCCGCCAGTTTGCCGACGGCCTGATCATGGCTGGCAAACGCAAGCCGGACTACAGCGCTGCAGTGGACATGCTGACGACTTCGGCCATCAAGGAAATGATCATCCCGTCATTGCTACCCGTGGTAGTGCCGATTCTGGTCGGCTTGCTGCTCGGCCCCAAAGCACTCGGCGGCTTGCTGATGGGCACTATCGTGACGGGTCTGTTTGTGGCGATATCCATGTGTACCGGCGGCGGCGCTTGGGACAATGCCAAAAAGTACATTGAAGACGGCAACCACGGCGGCAAGGGCTCTGAGGCTCACAAAGCCGCTGTGACGGGCGACACGGTCGGCGACCCTTACAAAGACACCGCAGGCCCAGCGATCAACCCGCTCATCAAGATCATCAACATCGTGGCGCTGCTGATTGTGCCGCTGGTGGTGAAGGTGCATGGTGGTGATGCGCCGGTGGCCCCAACAGCGACGATGGCAGCACCTGCGGCCATCAGGGCGCCTGCAGCCACCACGGTGATGGCTCCCGGCATGCCAACGCCCGCTCCGAAGCAGGCTGCTGACGCATCTGCAACGCCGACTCCTGCGCCCGCATCAGCCGCCAAATAATTCAATACTTCAC
Source organism: Polaromonas sp. (assembly GCA_031375685.1). Taxonomy (GTDB): domain Bacteria; phylum Pseudomonadota; class Gammaproteobacteria; order Burkholderiales; family Burkholderiaceae_C; genus Polaromonas. The sequence goes on from JANMIH010000501.1 coordinate 8,658, forward strand.
AATTTCAAGCCCGCTAACGCGGGCTTTTTTACGCACTGCAACCCGAAGATGCTTTAACCAGAAGCCATTTGACGCAAAATGATCGGCATGCAATTCAACTACATCGCCAACGCCTGCGTCCCCTCCTCATCCGGCAAAACCATCCCTGTCATTGACCCATCAGATGGTCAGGTGTTTGACGAGATTCAGCGCAGCAATGCAGCGGACATTCACACCGCCGTCGCGGCTGCAAGGGACTGCTATGACCTGGTGTGGCAGCACATCACCGCTGCTGAGCGTGGGCGGCTGTTGATGCGGCTGTCTAACAAAATTGCCGAGCATGCTGACGAGCTGGCGCTGCTGGAGCAGCGCGACTGCGGCAAACCTGTGAAGCAAGCCAAGGCCGATTCAGCAGCCTTGGCCAGATACTTTGAGTTCTACTCAGGCGCGTGCGACAAACTGCATGGCGACACCCTGCCCTACCTGAACGGTTACAGCGTGATGACCTGGCGCGAGCCGCATGGCGTCACCGGCCACATCATTCCGTGGAACTACCCGATGCAGATTTTTGGCCGCAGCGTAGGCGGCGCGTTGGCAGCGGGCAATGTGTGTGTGGTCAAGCCGAGTGAAGACGCTTGTTTGTCGCTCATTCGCGTGGCGCAATTGGCGGCCAGCGTGGGCTTTCCAACAGGAGCTATCAACATCGTGACGGGCTACGGCCATGAGGTCGGTGACGCACTGGCGCGGCACCCTGGCATCGACCACATCAGCTTTACCGGCAGCCCATCGGTTGGCACGTTAATCCAGCAAGTAGCCGCCGTGCGCCATTGTCCGGTCACGCTGGAGCTGGGCGGCAAAAGCCCGCAAATTGTGTTTGCCGATGCCAACTTGGATGAAGCCATCCCCACCCTCATCAACGCCATCGTGCAAAACGCCGGGCAGACTTGTTCGGCTGGTTCAAGGTTGTTGGTGGCGCAAAGCATTTACGAGCCACTTCTTGAAAGACTGGGCGCGGCTTTCGAGGCGCTGCGCGTTGGCCCCGCCGCGATGGACCTGGACGTCGGCCCCCTAATCCGCCAAAGCCAGCAGCAGCGCGTGTGGGACTTTTTAAGCGATGCCCAAGTCGCTGGTATCCCGATGGTGGCGCAAGGCCAGATTGTGGACGAAGCACCCGACACCGGCTTTTACCAGGCCCCCACTCTGCTACGCGACGTACCTGTCATGCACCGCCTCGCGCAGGAAGAAGTCTTTGGCCCGGTGCTGTGCGCGATGCCTTTTAAAGACGAAGCCCATGCAGTTGAATTGGCCAACGCCACCCAATTCGGCCTGGTTGCAGGGGTGTGGACACAAGACGGCTCACGCCAGTTCCGCATGGCCAAAAAAGTCCGCGCGGGTCAGGTCTTTATCAACAACTACGGCGCAGACGGCGGGGTGGAGCTGCCTTTCGGCGGCGTGAAGTCGTCAGGCTATGGGCGGGAGAAGGGGTTGGAGGCTTTGCTTGGGTTCACGACGCTGAAGACTGTGGCGGTCAAGCATGGGTGATGCGTTCGGGAACAGGTTGCCGCAAGCCCAAAAAGCATCTTGATTTACCCTATCATATACACCTCCAGACCAATAAATACAAGCGCAAGAGGCTCCTGATTCAATAGCAAACAAAATCTGATAATGCGAGCCACCATGAGACTAAAAAACAAATCCATCATCGTCACAGGCTCAGGAAACGGCATTGGCGAGGGCATTGCGCGGCGCTTGGCTGCCCAGGGGGCCAGCGTGATCGTCAATGACATCAACGCCGCCATGGGCGAAGCGGTGGTGGCTGCCATCGTCAAGGCCGGCGGTGTGGCTTCGTTTTTTCAGGCAGACGTAACCAATTCAGCGCAAGTCAAAGCCTTGGTTGAAGCAGCAGTTGCACGCCACGGCAAGCTCGACGTGATGGTCAACAACGCGGGCTGGACGCACCGCAACCAGCCCGCACTTGACGTGAGCGAAGACGACTTTGAGAAGTGCTATGCCATCAATGTCAAAAGCATTTACCTCAGCACCATTCACGCGGTGCCGTACTTCAAGGCCAATGGCGGTGGCAGTTTTATCAATATTGCGTCCACCGCTGGCGTGCGGCCCCGGCCAGGTTTGACCTGGTACAACGGCAGCAAGGGCGCGGTGATCACCACATCCAAATCACTGGCGGCAGAGCTGGGGCCAGACAACATTCGGGTCAACTGTATCAACCCGGTGTTCAACCCGGAAACGGGTTTGTCCGCCGAGTTTGCAGGCGGGCCGATGGATGAGTCTCGCCTGGCCAAATTCAGAGCCAGCATTCCGCTGGGCCGTTTTTCAACCGCACTGGACGTGGCCAACGCAGCCTTGTACCTGGCCAGTGACGAGGCGGACTTTATCAGCGGCGTTTGCATTGAGGTGGATGGGGCACGGTGCGTTTGACGGGGTTTGCCACTTTGGTCCATAGGCAATACATGCGCATGCGCCGGTACGGCAGCGGTTTTGGCTTAAGCTAGCAAAGTCATGACAGCACGCATCATTCCCATCATCAACCAACTGTCTGCCACGCTGGCAGCCGATTTGACAACGCAGCCCTTCCCCGCCACAGGCCTGCTGACAGACACCCTCGCCCGCCCTCTGCGCGACCTGCGCATCAGCGTGACGGACCGCTGCAACTTCAGGTGCAGTTACTGCATGCCGAGCAAGGTATTTAACAAAGACTATGCTTTTTTACCGCAAACGTCGCTGCTGAGCTTTGAAGAGATTGCGCGGTTAGCGCGTATTTTTGTAGCGCATGGCGTTGAAAAAATTCGCCTGACGGGCGGCGAGCCGCTACTGCGTAAAAACCTTGAGATTTTGATTGAGATGCTGGCCAAGATGACCACAGTCGCAGGCAAGCCGCTGGACATCACGCTGACGACCAACGCTTCGCTTTTGGCTAAAAAGGCGCAGTCGCTGAAGGACGCTGGTTTGCAGCGCGTGACTGTCAGCCTGGACGCGATGGACGATGCGATTTTCCGTCGCATGAACGATGTGGACTTCCCCGTCGCTGATGTGTTGCGAGGCATTGAAGTGGCCAACCAGGTGGGCTTGCTGCCGATCAAGATCAACATGGTGGTCAAGCGCGGCACGAACGACCAGGAAATCTTGCCGATGGCCCAACACTTTCGCCATTCAGGCAATGTGCTGCGCTTTATTGAGTACATGGACGTGGGCGCTACCAACGGCTGGCGCATGGACGAGGTACTCCCATCAGCCCAGGTGATTGAACGCATCAGCGCGGCGTTTCCCGTTGCGGCGATTGACGCAAACTATTTGGGGGAGACCGCCGAGCGCTGGCGCTATGCCGATGGTGGCGGCGAAATTGGCGTCATCAGCAGCGTGACGAAGGCTTTTTGTGGTGACTGCAACCGCGCCAGGCTATCGACCGAAGGCAAGCTGTTTTTATGTTTGTTTGCCAGCCAGGGGCATGACTTGCGCGCCCTGCTGCGGGGTGAGTACAACGACGAACAAATAGCAAGCGCTGTCGGCAACATTTGGCAAAACCGTGATGACCGCTATTCAGAGCTGCGGGCAATGCTGCCTGCTGATACGCAGATTGGCGACGGTAAAAAGCGCGTCGAAATGAGCTATATCGGAGGATAGTTGGAACACGAAAACATCACCCCCCCCATGCATATCGAGGCGATCACTGCCGTCATCCTGGCGGGCGGACGCGGCTCGCGCATGGGTGGCGTTGACAAGGGCCTGCAAAACTTCAACGGCGTGCCGCTGGCGCTGCACACGCTGCTACGCCTGTCGCCACAGGTGGGCGATGTGATGATCAATGCGAACCGCAACCTGGCGGCTTATGAATCTTTTGGCGTACCGGTGTGGCCCGACAGTACAAGCATGGGCGACTTTGCCGGGCCACTGGCTGGCTTTATGACTGGGCTGGAGCGATGTGAAACGCCGTATTTATTGACCGTGCCATGCGACACGCCGCTCTTCCCGCACGACCTGGTGGCGCGGCTGGCCAAAGCGCTTGAAGAGCAATCAGCCGACTTTGCCGTGGCCAGTGCGCCTGAAGAAGACGGCCAAACCCGAACGCAACCTGTGTTTTGCCTGATGGGCACGCACATGCTCGAAAGCTTGCACAGATTTACCCAAGCTGGCGGGCGAAAGATTGATGCCTGGACGGCGCAGCACAAAGTCGTGCACGTGCCGTTTAATTTACCGGGCGATGACACGCAAGCGTTTTTCAACGCCAACACGCTGGCTGAACTGCACCAGCTTGAATCGCGCCAATCGTGAAAACACTGGCGCAAATTGCTGCTGAGCTGCAAGGCTACGACCCGCAAGCGCTGCCTGCTGATGACGTGCTGCGCTTTCTTGCAAAACTCGTCACACCCGTGCAAGACACCCACGATGTGCCGCTGTTTGAAGCACTCGGGCGTGTGTTGTCGGCAGACGTGATCAGCCCGTTTGACGTGCCGCCGCATGACAATTCGGCGATGGACGGCTATGCGTTTGACGGACAGCAACTCAGCGATGCGCCTTTGACGCTGCAAGTCGTGGGCACTGCGTTTGCAGGCAAGGCCTGGCAAGGCAGTATTGCTGCCGGTCAGTGCGTCAAGATCATGACCGGCGCCATCATGCCGATGGGGCTGGACACGGTTGTGCCGCAAGAGTTGGTGTCTGGCGATGGCCAAAACATCACCCTCCCACCCAAGCTGTTAAAACCCGGTGACAACCGTCGCCACCGCGGTGAAGACCTGACACAAGACCAGCCAGCGCTCTTAAAAGGTGAGCTGATCACGCCCGCCAGACTTGGGCTGGTGGCCTCTTTGGGTCTTGAAAAAGTGCATTGCTACCGGCGGATACGGGTGGCCTACTTTTCAACCGGGGACGAGATCTTGTCACCAGGCGATCCACCGCGTGAAGGCGCGGTGTACGACAGCAACCGCTACACGGTGTACGGCTTGTTGACGCGCCTGGGTTGCCAAGTGATCGACATGGGGGTGGTGCGTGACGACCCGGCTGCGCTTGAAGCCGCCTTTGCCCACGCCGCAGCACAAGCCGATGCCGTCATCACATCCGGCGGCGTGAGCGTGGGCGAAGCAGACCACACCAAAGCCATGATGAAAAAGCTGGGCGACGTGGCCTTTTGGCGGATTGCGATGCGCCCAGGTCGCCCCATGGCTGTTGGGCGCATTGAAAAACCTGTTTTAGGCGCTTTTTCAGGTATCAAATCGGCATCCAGCCCAATGAATACGCGCGCAAGCAGCTATGAAAATAGTAGTGAGTCAAATGGCTGTATTTTGTTCGGCCTGCCTGGCAACCCGGTAGCGGTGATGGTGACTTTCCTGGCGTTTGTACGTCCTGCCCTGTTGCAGATGATGGGCGCAAGCGCTGCGCCGCAACCCCTGCTCAAAGCCCGCAGCCAAGAGGCGATGCGCAAAAAACCGGGTCGGACTGAGTACCAGCGCGGCTGGGTGTCGACCGCTGCTGACGGCACGCTGCAAGTCAAAACCACCGGCAACCAGGGCTCTGGCGTTTTAAGCTCGATGGCCCAGGCCAACGGGTTGATCGTTTTGCATCATGCGCAAGGGAATGTCGCGGTTGGCGATGCGGTGGACGTGCTGATGTTTGAGGGTGTGATTTGACCCCCACGGTCGCTCACTCCGTGTAGCTTCCTGCCCCCCGAGGGGGCCGCTGCGCCTGTGGCCCGGCAAAACCGGTTCCACGGCCCCTACTTGAAAAGACAAACACAATGCTCACTTAGCCACATACTCTGGATGAATCACGGTTGAGTCAGGTCCTTCTTTCGCCACAGCCGTATTCGCCCCTGGTATCGCCTTTCGCGCAAACAGCATGTACATGGTCGGCACGACAAATATCGTCAGCAGCGTACCCAGCGACATGCCGCCCACAATCACCCAGCCGATTTGAATGCGGCTTTCAGCGCCTGCACCTGTTGCCAGGGCCAGCGGCACGGCGCCCAGGACCATGGCGCCGGTCGTCATCAAAATCGGGCGCAAGCGTTGGCTGGACGCTTTGATCAGGGCATCGACGATTTCCATGC
>JANMIH010000172.1:0-3810 GCA_031375685.1 Polaromonas sp.
GTGGGTCAGCATTACCTCGCCGGTCTTTTGCTACACGCACACGCTGCCAGCCCCTTTTGCACGTCTACCGTCAATGGTTATGACCGTTTCAGGCCGCAGTCGCTGGCCCACCTCAGACAAGGTGTAGCCCGCATGTTGCGGGGTGCAACCTGCTTCGGGCGCGTCACGCATGAAGGCATTGGCACCCGTTTTTAAATCCGTCAGTGACTGGTGCAAATGCCAGCCACTGGACATGATGCCGGGAAACGGTGGCCTGCACATGAAAGTGGCGTGGTAGCCCGCACGCCTGAGCGCCTGCTTGACGGCGCTGCGAAACAGCACCATGTTGTCGGCCGCCTTCAGTGCATCTGTGGCTTCAAACACCGCTTCAACCTGGCTCGGGCCAAGCTCAATTTCTAGCGACAGCAGCGGCAGACCCAGGGCTTGTGCGGTGTGCTGCACGATGCGCAGCGGCTCATCGGCCATGTCGGCCCATTGTTCCGACAGCATGTGAAATCCGGGGTGGATCAGCGCCACATCAGGGGCTGGGCCTGGCCAAGCGGCTTGCAAGGGGTCTAGCTGGTTGTTGGCCGCATCGCCCCTGATTTTGTAAATATGAAATTCGACCTCCAGCCCGCAAGTCATGCCATAGCCTGCCTTGGACAGCCGCGCCAGTGCGTTTTGCAAAACTCGGCGCGTGTCGAATGCCACCGGCGTGCCAACGCCATTGCTGTTCATGTGCCAAGCCTGGCATTGCACCCAGCCGGTTTTGCTGGCCCAGGGCAGCTGCTGGTAACTGGCAGGGTCAGCCAGCAGCATCACGTTGCCTGCAAATTCAAAGCCGGGCAGTTCCGGCGCGCCCTTTTGGTTAAATTCTTCGTCAAACACCTTGTACGCAGTGCGGTCAGAACTGTCTTTGAGCAGCAGGGTGCTGACCATGCCCACGCCGGTCATCATGGCCTGGATGGCGGCTGAGGCCACCAGCGTTTTGCCGCGCAGCATGCCGTGCATATCGCACCAGGCAAAGCGAACCAGTTCAACGCCGCTGGCTGCTATTAATTTGGCGGTGCGTTCCAACGCAGACTGGCGCACCGCATCGTGTATGCCACATTGCTCGGCAAAGCGGGTCATGGCCAGGGCGCTTGCTTGCGCTTGGTATCGGCGGCGGCTTGCCACCAGGCTTGCCAATCATGGGCGGGCGCAATGCCGTCCACGGTGTCTGGCCCGGTCATGCTGGCAGCCTGTGCCGCATCAGCAATGCCGGGGGCGACACCACCGTTTTGTACAGCGTCAATCGCTTTGATCAATGCCCGCCGATTGGCCATGATGACTTTGTCAGTTGTGCCCAGGTGTTCTCTCGTGCGGTTGGCAATCGGCCCCATGCTTTCAACTGCCCATTGGTCATGCACATTGATGTCTTCTTCTCCCATGCCCTGGTAGGTGGTGCTCATTTGTTCATCGGCGTTAAAGCCCCAGTTGTTGTGGCGACCCGCTTTGGGAATGTAGTCGGGCAGGGTGATGAATTGCTGGCGTTGGGCGCGCATGGCTTCTTTGTCCAAAGGCCCTGCAAAGCTGGTGAAAAAGCTGTACCAATAAGTGTGCGTGTCGTCCACGGGGACGTGCATTTGCGTGATGGTCATGGTCTCAGACAACGGGATCACAAACGTGGCCGGAAAGATGGCTTGTGTGACGCGCACATGCATGAGGCTTTCAGTCATGTGCCGCAGCGCGGTGAGCTGCATGCCCCAGGGCTTGTCAATGAAGCTGATCTCGGGCTGCGCAAACTCGCGCATGATGCGGGTCATGGGCCACTGCTCTCCATCGGCCGTGCCTGCTGCCGCACTGCGGAACTGTTTGCCCGCTGCATTGTTGCCAATGCCAACGAGTGCTTCGTCTTGTAAAAAGCGGTGCAAATACGAAGGGTGAGCCGGGTCAATGCCGACTTCAAAGGCTTGCAGCCAGTTTGCATGCCATAAACCCTTGAAGGCAAAGCTGTGGCTGCTGGGGGCTTTGAAACAATCAAATTCAGGCAAGGGCGGTGGCGTTGAATCCGGCTCACCCAACCACGCAAACAACACACCACTTTTCTCAATCACCGGGTAACTGCGTTGCTTGATGCGTTCGCACAATTTGCTGCCAGTGGGCTCGGCCGGTGTTTCCAGACATCGGCCATCGGGCGCAAACTTCCAGCCATGAAAAGGGCAACGCAAACCGCCGCCTTGTGGGGCCGCTTCAAGCCTGCCAAATGACAAGTCAGCGCCGCGGTGGGCGCAGTCGCGGTCCAGCAAGCCCCAACTGCCTAAAGCATCTTTAAACAGCACCAGGTCTTGCCCAAGGAGTTTGTCGGCCTTCACAGGTCGCTGCCCCATGCGTGGGTCCAGCACCGGGTTGAACTCATCAACCAAAGCCGCCGGCTGCCAATACTGGCGCAGCAACTGGCCGCAGGGCGTGCCGGGTGTGATGCGGGTCAGGCGTTCGTTTTGTTCAGCGTTCATGGTGTAGTGGGGACGGTGTGTATGAACATGATAATCGCAGCCATGCAGAACTCCGAAGACATCAAAGAACCCCGCCTGTGGGTTGCAGACGGCTGGACCGCCAAGGTCCTTAAAAACGAAGACGACGACGGCTGGGCCGTTGCCATGACCAAGGACGGCGAGCCCGAACCCGCGCTGATTGGCCCGTGGACGATGGGTCGTGACAAAAAGAACCCCAAGCCTCTGGATATCAATGCGTTTCACACACTGGTCAAAACCGCGTCGGAGTTTGTGCGTCGTTCTGAACAGCAGTTGCATGCCGAGCTGCACCAGAGCGTGACAGTGACGGCCAAATCCCAGCGTGTCACGGTCTTGCTGGACATTGAACCCGACGAAGACAACCCGTCTGCGCTGCTGACGGCGCAAGGTGACGACGGCCTGCAACTGGCGCAGGTCAAAGTTGCCCCGTCATTCAAGCTCAATCGAGCCAGCGCCACCGCCTGGGCTGAAAACGACTTTGCCAAGCCTGCGCAAAGATAACGCCTCGCTTTAAGTCCGAAATTTCAGCATCGATCAGGGATTTCCCTGATCTTTTCTTCGCTTTTTAACGTATACATTAACACATGCATTGATAAATGCGGCGCGGTTTTACACAGTCAATACAGGAACAACAAGTGAAAGCAAATCAGGCGGACTTGGCATCAATCCAGTGGCGAGGCCACGGCTTGCAGCGTCCTGAATGTGTGCTGACCACCGCGCGTGGCAATGTCTACACCGCTGACTGGCGGGGTGGCGTGTTGCGCCTGTCACCTGATGGCAGCCAAGACTTGTACCTCGGTCAGCCTGTAGCAGGCGAGGCGTTGAAGCCGAATGGCATCGCCTTGCTAAAAGACGGGTCATTCTTGCTGGCTCATTTGGGCGCAGACACGGGCGGTGTTTACAGGTTGTACCGCGATGGGCGTACCGAGCCCTTCCTGATTCAGCTCGATGGCGTTGATTTGCCGCCTACAAATTTTGTGGTCGAAGATGCTGCCGGGCGATTCTGGATCACCGTCAGCACCCGCTTGTCGCCGCGCGCTTTGGGCTATCGCAAAAGCTGCAACGACGGCTTTGTGGTGGTGGTCGATAAAAAGGGCGCTCGCATTGCCGCCGACGGGTTGGGTTATGCCAACGAATGCGCGGTTCACCCCAACGGGCAATGGCTGTATGTGAACGAAACTTTCAGCCGGAAGCTGTCGCGCTTTGCCATACACGCTGATGGGTCGCTGGGTGCCAAAGAAGTCGTTTGCGAGTTTGGGGCCGGTACTTTTCCAGATGGCGTGGCCTTCAATATCAAAGGCCAGGCCATCTGGAAAAG
>JANMIH010000178.1:0-1843 GCA_031375685.1 Polaromonas sp.
CATGGCTTTGCGGCGGGCAATGCTCTCGGCCCGTGCGGTTTTAAGCGGCGTGTCGGCGGCGTCCATCGCAGCCTTCCAGACGGGCTGGATTTCAGTGAATGCTTTTTCGCTCAAATGCCCGGCGTTCTGCCATTTCTCCACAAAGCCGTTCAGGCTGCGGATGTGCATCTTCCAGTCGGTTTTCCCGTCATGTGGGGCTTTGTTGGCATCGGCCCAGGCGGTGACTTCATCAATCAGCACCTGGCGCTGGGCTTTGACGGCCTCAGTTTGCTCCTTGACAGTTTCCAGCCAGGCCTCAACCACTTTGTAGGCTTCGTTGCAGGCATCGTCAAAGCGCTTCCACAGCGCGTGGTTGGGCGTGCCGCCCTGGTCTGATGTCTTCCACAAGTCGCGCATGTGGCGCAGCGCGTCTTGTTGTTTGCGGCCGCCCAGCGGCTTGACCAGCAATGCCTCGGCCTTGCCGACCAGCTCTTCACGGATCTGGTCAGCGCGCCAGCGTTGCCAGCCTTCCAGCTCGCCCGCAGCGGTCAGCGCGGCGTGGGCGGCAGCTTCCAGTTTGCTGTCAATGTTGCGGATGTTTTGCTGCAAGGCAGCGCGAAGATCAGCCGCTACTTTAGGCGTGGCCTTGCCGTGGCCTTCGCCAACTTCATGCTCCAGTTTGGCTATGGCCGCTTGCACGATGGCAGCGGCTTTTTCACGCATGTCTTTGAGCAGGGCCGGGTCAATTTTGGCCTTGGCCGGGCGGGCGTCAGCCGGTGCAGCAGGCACGCCACGCGCGGCGCGCAACTCGTCAGCCCACACGGGCACAGCGGGCAGCGGTGCAGCGCTGTCTTCAGCGGCTTTGACCGTCACGGCCAGCGCGGCCTGAAAAGCGTCCCACACCACCAGCAACTGTGCGCGTGATGCGTCCAGCAGCGGTGGGAATTTGGCATCCACACTGGCCCAGTTGGTGTCGTTGGCAATCTCATCAGCCTGGGCTTGCCAGTGGGCGATGTCGGGCGTCAGGGCTTCAAGGGCAGTCTGCGCATCGCGCCACGGCTTGATGGACAGCACCTCAATGCGCTGGCCCAGCAGCACTGCCGCTTCGCGCTGCACCTGGGTGCGGTGCTGCAAATCCTCAATCGTCTTGACACGTTCAGCTAGCTGAACCTTCACGGAAGCCAGCGGCTCTTTGGACAGCGGCGCGCCGGCCTTGGCGGCATCACGTTGCCAGGCCAGCGCATCGGCCAGGTTGAGCTTGCCAACCGCCAACAGCGCGTTGGCCTTGTCAGCCCATTCAGCGGCAATCGCCTCCTGGCCCTTGCTGCGCTTTAATTCGTCAAGCTTTTCTTTCAGTGGCTTGGCCGCGCCCTTGTCGCGGTTGGCCAGGTCTTTGTACACATCGGCCATTTGCTCGGCAGTCGGCTCGGTCGCCAGCCAGGTGCGGATGCGCGCTGTGCGCTCGCCAGACGTCGGCGCTGAAAAAGCACCGCCTGTCATGCCGTCAAGCGGATGCGCGTCAGACTTGGGCGTGGTTTTAGCAACAGGTGCGGGGGCGGGAGCGGGTTTGGATGATTTGAACATGTGGAGCGCTGGCCGCTGATAGCTGGCGGCTTGCGTGAGGGTAGGAAATGAAAGTGCGTTTAAAAACGCGAAGCGCGTATTTTCGCTGATTTATGGATGCATCGACCAGGCGCTGTTACATGGCGATGTTCAAGTCAGCGCGCGGTACCCACTTGGCGTCAGGTTTAGCGTCCGGTTTAGCGTCCGATTTAGCGTCAGCCTTGCCTGAATTGCCAGCCCCTAAAAACAACCGCTCCAGCGGCAAGTCTTTGGTCGCCAAATACTCTTTAACCGCCACGCC
>JANMIH010000184.1:0-3809 GCA_031375685.1 Polaromonas sp.
TGGGATCTGACCCCAATTCAGCTAGTTCGGCTACGGTTTCGCGCCGCGCGTGTAGTGGGTGAATCAACGGATTCGCCAAATAACGGCCCGTCAATGAATCGGGCACTGCAGACAACTCAGCCGCACTGCCCTGCGCCACCAAGCGCCCGCCGCGCTTGCCTGCGCCGGGACCAATGTCAATAATGTTGTCGGCGCGGCGAATGGTGTCTTCGTCATGCTCGACCACTACCAATGTGTTGCCGCGTTCGCTGAGCTTGCCGAGCGCGCTGAGCAAAATTTTGTTGTCGCGCGGGTGCAGGCCAATGGTGGGCTCGTCGAGTACGTAGCACACGCCTTGCAGGTTGCTGCCGAGCTGCGCGGCCAGCCGAATGCGTTGTGCTTCGCCACCCGACAGCGTGGGCGCGCCACGGTCGAGTGTGAGGTAGCCCAGGCCCACGTCTTCCAAAAATTCAAGGCGCGACTTGATCTCGGGAATCAGGTCACGCGCGATGCCGCTTTCACGCCCTACCAGCGCCAGCTTTTCAACCCGGGCACGAACGTCCGTCACTGACAGGCGGGCGATGTCTGAAATGCCAACACCCGCAAACTTCACCGCACGTGCCTGCTTGTTCAAGCGTGTACCTTCGCAACCTGGACATACCGTGTCCATCACATCTTCAACTTCAGGCTCTGCAAAGCTTTGCTCGCGACCTTGGTTAGCATCGTCGCGCACAGAGTCGTCAAACACCTTGCGCTGCTCTTTGGTGAGCTTGACGCCGGTGCCCACGCAATCCGGGCACCAGCCGTGCTTGCTGTTGTAGCTGAAAAGGCGCGGATCCAGTTCAGGGTACGACGTGCTGCACACTGGGCAGGCACGCTTGGTAGAAAACGCCTCTAACTTGCCAACGCCTTTGGTCGATGTACCCGCCAGCATCGCGCCCTGCAAACCATCAAGCGGGGCCAGCACATGCACCTGGCCCTTGCCGTGTTGCAGCGCGACGGTTAACGCCAGCCGCAAGGCCGCTTCGTTTTTCGGGTCGATGTGCAGGCTGGCAATCGGCAGCTCCACCGTGTGCTCCTTGAAGCGGTCAATGCGCGGAAAACCCGAGGTGGGTAAAAACTCGCCGTCAATCCGCAAGTGCGTGTAACCGCGTGGCCGTGCCCAGTCGGCCAGCTCGGTGTACACACCTTTGCGCGCAATGACCAGTGGCGCCAGCAAACCAATGTGCTTGCCACGGTAGTTTTTCATCAGTTGTGCTGCGATGCTCTCGGGGCTTTGCGGCATGACAGCGGCATCATCATGCACGCAATGCTGTATGCCCAGCTTGACGTACAGCAGGCGCAAAAAGTGCCACACCTCCGTCGTGGTACCGACCGTGGATTTGCGCCCGCCGCGTGACAGGCGCTGCTCAATCGCCACCGTGGGCGGTATGCCGTACACCGCATCCACCTCGGGGCGGCCTGCCGGCTGCACGATGCTGCGGGCGTAGGCGTTGAGCGATTCAAGGTAACGGCGCTGGCCTTCGTTGAACAAAATATCAAACGCCAATGTGGACTTGCCTGAGCCCGAGACCCCGGTGACCACGTTGAACTTGCCGCGTGGGATGTTGACCGACAGGCTTTTAAGATTGTTTTCTTTGGCGTTGACGATTTGAATATCGTTTGAAAAAGTCGGTCGTGTTTTCCACACCTTCGGGCGTGGCTCTTCTACCCCGTGCACTTTGTTCATCACCGCCTCATACTCACGCAGCGCCAGTGCGGTGTGCGATGTGCGGTGCTCACGCACCTGCTCGGGCGTGCCTTCGGCCACCAGCAGGCCGCCTGCTTCGCCGCCTTCGGGGCCCAGGTCAATGAGCCAGTCGGCCGAGCGAATGACGTCCAGGTTGTGCTCGATGATGATGAGCGAGTGGCCAGCTTCGAGCAGCTTGCGCAGCGCGCGCATGAGCTTGGCAATGTCGTCAAAGTGAAGGCCAGTGGTTGGCTCGTCGAATAAAAACAGGGTGCCTTTGCTCGGGTGGCGCAGGGCCAGTGCCTGCTTGCTGGCGCTGCGGGTTTTACTGGCGTCGGCTAAGAATCCTGCGAGCTTCAAGCGCTGCGCTTCGCCGCCTGACAGCGTAGGGACGGGCTGGCCCAGTTTGACGTATTCAAGCCCCACATCGACGATGGGTTGCAGAGCGCGCACCACTTCACGGTCTTGGGCGAAGAGTTGCACGGCTTCGCTGACGGTGAGGTCGAGAACGTCGGCGACGTTCAAGATTTTTGACGTGGCTTGGCCAATGGTTTTGCGCTCAATCGTCACTTCCAAAATCTCAGGCCGATACCGCTTGCCATCGCAGTCTGGGCAGCGCAAGTAAACGTCGCTTAAAAACTGCATTTCAACGTGTTCAAACCCCGAGCCGCCGCAGGTTGGGCAACGCCCGTCGCCGTTGTTGAAGCTGAACTTGGATGACGTGTAGCTGCGCTGACGCGCCAGCGGTGCCTGGGCAAACAACTCTCGTACCGCGTCCCATGCACCGACATAACTGGCCGGGTTGGAGCGGGCTGTTTTGCCGATCGGTGACTGGTCCACAAACACGACATCGGTCAAATGGTCAGCCCCCATCAAGCGGTCGTGCAGGCCCGGTGTCTCGGTTGCCTTGCCAAACTGGCGCAGCAAAGCCGGAGCCAGAATGTCCTGCATCAGCGTTGACTTGCCCGAGCCACTGACACCCGTTACAACGACGAGTCGCTGCAACGGGAAATCAATGGTGAGGTTTTTGAGGTTGTGGTCGCGCGCGCCTTCCAGAATCAAGCGCGGTGTACTGTCCGTCACGGGGCGTTTGAAACCCATGCCAACCTGCTTGCGAGCGCCCAGGTAAGCGCCCGTCAGGGTGTCGGCATGTTTGAGGTCTTCAGGCGTGCCGTCGAACACAATTTGCCCGCCCTTTTCACCGGGGCCAGGGCCCATGTCAATCATGCGGTCGGCGGCCAGCATCACGGCCGGGTCATGCTCCACCACCACCAGCGTGTTGCCGGCATCACGCAGGCGGTGCATGGCCTGGGTGATGCGGTTCATGTCACGCGGGTGCAGGCCAATCGACGGCTCGTCGAGCACAAACAGGGTATTGACCAAGGATGTGCCAAGCGCTGTCGTCAGGTTGATGCGCTGCACTTCACCGCCCGACAAGGTGCGGCTTTGGCGGTCCAGTGTGAGGTAGCCAATGCCCACATCACACAGGTATTTCAGACGTGTCTGGATTTCTTCAAACAGGGACTTCAGAGCTTTTTGATCGGCGTCATCGCCCACGGCAGCCAGTGACAGGCTGGCTGAAAACTTTTGCAACTTGTCAATCGGCAAGCGCATCAGGTCATGCAGACACAGGCCGGGCATGGCTTCAAGCTGCGCGCGGCTCCATGTCACACCAACCGGCATAAAGCGCTCTGCGGGCGGCAGCACCGCATCGGCGGCGTCTTTGGTGCCAAGCCGCCACAGCAACGATTCAAGTTTGAGGCGTGCGCTGCCGCAAGTCTCACACGGCGTGTAGCTGCGGTACTTGGACAGCAGCACGCGAATGTGCATTTTGTAAGACTTGCTCTCCAGGTAGTCAAAAAACCGCTTGAGGCCAAACCAGTGCTGGCTCCATTTGCCATTCCAGTTCGGTGAGCCATTGATGACCCAAGCCTGGTGCTCGGGTGTGAGCTTGTACCAGGGCGTGTCGCGCGGAATACCTGCTGTTTCAGCGTGACGCATCAGATCGTCTTGCGCTTCTTTCCAGGCTGGGGTTTGCATGACCTTGACGGCGCCCGCGCGCAGTGTGAGCTTGTCGTTCGGAATCACCAGCCCATAGTCG
>JANMIH010000506.1:0-4882 GCA_031375685.1 Polaromonas sp.
TGGCCGACGCGCCCTACAAACGGGTGGCTGGCCAAAAACGCCACGATTTTCTCGGTGTTGCTCATGTGGCGTGCCATGCGCAGGCTCAGGGTTTCAATGCCTTGCAAAATCAGCCACGCCGTGTGCGGGCTCATGCAGGCACCAAAGTCGCGCAGCCCTTCACGCCGGGCGCGCAGCAAAAACGCGCCAACGGTGCTTTCTTCGCTGAACACCATGTTGTGAAAACCGTCGTAGGCTTCGGTCAGCTCTTTGAATTTGCCCGACACATTCGGTGCGGCCCAGTCGAAAGACCCACCATCAACCACAATGCCGCCAATCACCGTGCCTTGGCCACTTAAAAACTTGGTGGCCGAGTGGTAGACCAGATCCTCTCCATGGTCAAACGGTTTGATCAGCCAGGGCGAGGTGAGGGTGGAATCCACCAGCAGCGGGGCACCGGCCTCGTGGGCGATGGCGGCGAGTGCGGCAATGTCCAGCACGTCCAGGCCGGGGTTGCCGACCGTCTCGCCAAAAAAGAGTTTGGTGTTGGGCCGGGCGGCAGCCCGCCAGCCGTCCAGGTCACCGGGTTTGACGAAAGTTGTTTCAATGCCAAAGCGGCGCATCGTGTAGTGCAGCAGGTTTTGCGAGCCGCCGTACAGCGCGGTTGAGGCGACGATGTGGGAGCCTGCCCCCATCAGGGTGGCAATGCTCAGATGCAGCGCCGCCTGGCCGCTGGCAGTTGCTATGGCACCTATGCCACCTTCAAGTGCGGCCACGCGTTGCTCCAGCACCGCATTGGTCGGGTTGCTGATGCGTGAATAAACGTGGCCTGCGCGCTCCAGATTGAAAAGAGACGCCGCGTGGTCACTGGACTCAAAAACAAACGAGGTGGTCAGGTGAATCGGAACGGCGCGAGCGCCAGTGGTTGGGTCAGGCGATGCACCTGCGTGCAGCGACAGGGTGTCAAAGCCGGGGTCAGCGTAGCCGGGCATGGGGTTGTCTCCAAATGAAAAAATCCGAGTCAGGCAGCAAATTTATATGCCTTGATACTTATTGTGGGCTATATTGGCTCTGAGCTTCCCAAAATGCAGCAGGCATTGGGAAAATGCAAACATCACACCGAGGAGATTGCCATGAAAGTAGCCGACATACTGCGCGTTAAAGGCAGCACGCTTTATACCGTTCAGCCCGACGAGCCACTGGCCAAAGCCACACAAATCATGGCCGAAAAAGACATCGGCTCGCTGGTTGTGATGGAGCATGGTGACCTGGTCGGCATGCTGACTTTCAGGGAGGTGATTGTCAGCATCGTCGGCAACGGCGGTGCGGTTGGCAGCATGCTGGTGCGCAAGGCGATGGATGACCACCCCTTGACCTGCACCAGTGAAACAGAATTGGACGAAGTGCGCCGCATGATGCTGGAGCGCCACGCCCGCTACATGCCGGTGATGAACCAGAAAATGCTGATGGGCGTGATCAGTCTGTACGACGTCGCCAAAGCTGTGGTCGACAGCCAGAATTTTGAGAACAAGATGCTCAAGGCCTACATCAGGGATTGGCCTGCGGGAGACGATGAAGGCAAAAACGGCTGATGATTGCCAGCCAGCGTCTGGGATAATCAACCCCCATGAGCGGCAACACCTTTGGAAATCTATTCGCAGTCACCAACTTTGGTGAATCCCACGGCCCGGCCATTGGCTGTGTGATTGACGGCTGCCCGCCGGGCATGGATTTGTGCGAGGCCGACATCCAGGCTGACCTGGACCGCCGCCGCCCCGGCACCAGCCGCCACGTGACCCAGCGCAACGAGCCTGATGCGGTTGAAATTTTGTCGGGCGTCTACCAGGGCAAAACCACCGGCACGCCGATTTGCCTGCTGATCAAAAATACCGACCAGCGCAGCAAAGACTACGGCAATATTCTGGAAACTTTCAGGCCCGGCCACGCCGACTACGCCTACCTGCACAAGTATGGCCTGCGAGACCCGCGCGGGGGTGGGCGGTCTTCTGCACGGCTGACCGCGCCCACAGTGGCCGCGGGTGCAGTCGCAAAAAAGTGGCTGCTGGCCAAATATGGCACCACCTTCAAGGGTTGCATGACTCAGGTTGGCGACGAAATAATTGCTTTTGAGTCGTGGGACTTTGTTGCCAACAACCCGTTTTTTGCGCCCGTGGCCGATGTAGCAAAACTGGAGGCCTACATGGACGCATTGCGCAAGGCGGGAGACTCCTGCGGTGCCAAAATTCGTGTCGTTGCAACCAACGTACCGGTTGGTCTGGGCGAGCCGCTGTATGACAAGCTGGATGCTGATATTGCATACGCCATGATGGGCATCAACGCGGTCAAGGGCGTTGAAATCGGCGCCGGCTTTGCCAGTGTGACCCAGCGCGGCACGACGCATGGCGACAGTTTGTCGCCTGACGGTTTTCAGTCCAACAACGCGGGTGGCGTGCTGGGCGGCATCAGCACCGGGCAAGACCTGGAGGTGTCGATAGCGATCAAGCCCACCAGTTCCATCATCACGCCGCGCCAGTCGATTGACACGGCGGGCAACCCCGCTGAAGTGGTGACCAAGGGCCGCCACGACCCCTGCGTGGGCATACGCGCCACACCTATTGCAGAGGCGCTGCTGGCTCTTGTGGTGATGGAGCACGCCCTGCGCCAGCGTGCGCAAAACGCTGATGTGGTGGTGACAACACCCGACATCATGCGCAGCCGTCAATACCTGCCCAAAGTCTGAAAGCTCGCCCCATGAAAACCATTCTCGTTTTGAACGGCCCCAATCTCAACTTGCTGGGCACGCGCGAGCCCGCCGTCTATGGCTCGCAAACGCTGGCTGATGTTGAGGCGCTGTGCATTGATGCGTGTGCAAAGTTTGGTTTTAAGCTCGATTTTCGGCAAAGCAACCATGAAGGCGTGCTCGTTGATGCGATACACGTTGCGGGTCGTGCGCAAGCTGCGGGCACACTCGCAGGCGTGGTCTTCAACGCCGGCGCCTACACCCATACCAGTGTGGCGCTGCATGACGCCATCAAGGGCGCGGGCGTGACAGTGATAGAGCTGCACATCAGCAACGTCCACGCCCGTGAGTCGTTTCGCCACCACTCTTATTTGTCACCTGTCGCCAAGGGCGTGATGGCAGGTTTTGGCGTGAAGGGCTATGCGCTGGCCGTAGCTGCCATTGCAGGCATGACTTGAAAAAACTCTGAGTTATGGCCACAGCGCCCAAATACCCGGTTGATGAGCGCGAGGTTGAATTTAGCGCCATTCGTGCACAAGGCGCGGGTGGGCAAAACGTCAACAAAGTCTCCAGTGCCATCCACTTGCGGTTTGACATCACCGCCTCGTCGTTACCTGACGACGTTAAAGAACGCTTGTTTGCCCTGAACGACAGTCGCATCACCGAGGCAGGTGTGCTGGTGCTGAAAGCCCTGCAGCACCGAACGCAAGACATGAACCGCAGTGACGCGATGGCGAGGCTGCAAGAGGTCATCGACAGCGTCGCCACCCCGCCGAAAAATCGCAGGGCAACCAAGCCAACTTTTGCATCCAAACAGCGCAGGCTGGAGGGCAAAAGCCTGCGCTCTGGCATCAAAGCCGGGCGAAGTAAAAGCGGCGGTTCAGAGGACTGAACCCCAAATGATTCACCACCAGCAAAAACGGCTGCGTCAACCCGCCCCGTTCGCTCAATTGCTTTTCTTCATGGCGCAGGTGTTCCAGCCAAACAGTGCATAAGGCGGGCACCAACCCATGGCGGCCGTTGCCAGAGGCACAAGGCCGAGGTAGCCCCACCAGCCAACAGTGCCTGTGGCGGCAAGGGCAATCAAGGTCAGGCCGATAACAGCGCGCAGGATGCGGTCAATGCCGCCAACGTTTTTGGTCATGAAAATCTCCTATAAGAGCAGTTGATGGAAACGTCACCGACACATTTGACGCCTGATTTGTTGTGTTTGCCATGATCCATGTCAAAGGTGGCTGAGTCCACCACCCAGATCGTCGAGGATGGGGCAGTCGGGCCGGTCATCGCCGTGGCAGTGCGCCAGCAGACTCGCCAATGTGCGCTGCATGGCCCGCATGGCCTCGATGCGCTGCGCCAGTTCATCAACATGCTTTTGGGCAACGCGTTTGACGCTTGCGCTGGACCGGCTGCGGTTGTTCCACAGGCTGACCAGTTCGCTGATTTCTGCCATTGAAAACCCCATGTCGCGTGCGCGCTTGATGAACTGCAGTGTTCGCACATCCGCCTGGTTGTATTGGCGGTAACCACTGTCGGTGCGGGCCACGCTGGTCAGCAGGCCAAGCGACTCATAGTGCCGCACCATCTTGGCTGAAATGTTTGACAAGCGTGCCGCCGCGCCAATGGCGACGGGCCACGCCGTGCTGGTTTTTTCAATGGCGCTCATGCTGCGACGTCGTAGCCTTCTTCGGCAATCGCGTGGCTCAGCAGGCTGCGCGGTTGTTCTGACTGCACTTGCACTTTATTGGCGGCGCGGTCTATCGTGACTTCGGCCTGCGGGTCGAGTTGTTTAATGGCGCGGGTCACGGCTTTTTCGCAGTGGCCGCAGGTCATGCCGATGACGGTAAAGGTCTGCATCATGTGAAGTTCCTTGGTGTGTGAATTGAATATCGACTCGCTAAAAGCATAGCTTGAACCTTGCCACCATGGGAAGGTCAAGCGTTTGGCCTACGTCACTGTTTTCGACAAGGTTGACACATATCAATGCTTGACCTTGCCATCATGGGAAGGATTACGCTATGACCATGACGACAATCACAACACCTCAAATAGTACCTACCCTGCTGGACATCGGCATAGGCGGCATGACCTGCGCGTCGTGTGTGGCGCGGGTAGAAAAGGCCTTGAAAAAAGTCCCTAGCGTGCAAACCGCCACCGTCAATCTCG
>JANMIH010000237.1:0-7633 GCA_031375685.1 Polaromonas sp.
CATAGCTGTCCTGCTCCACAAAACCGATGTGTGGCGTGCAAATGCAGTTTTCAAGTCGAAGCAGGGCGTGACCCTGCAAAATAGGCTCAGACTCAAACACATCTACCGCAGCCAGACCAGGCCTGCCACGGTTGAGCGCCGACAGCAGTGCTTCTGGCTCAATCAGTTCAGCGCGTGAGGTGTTCACCAGCAATGCGTTAGGTTTCATGCCCGAAAGATCGTCCAGCGTCACGATGCCGCGAGTTTCGTCAACAAGGCGCAAATGCAAGCTGAGAACATCGCTCTGCTCAAAAAGTTCTGCCTTGGTGCTAGCCACTTCAAAGCCGTCTAGCGCTGCTTTTTGTCTTGTTTCTTCACGCCCCCAGACGATCACCCGCATGCCAAAAGCCTTGCCGTAACCTGCCAGAATTTTTCCGATCTTGCCGTAGCTCCAGATACCCAGTGTTTTGCCATTGAGCACGGTGCCGAGCCCAAAATTGGAGGGCATGGAAGCTGATTTAAGCCCCGCCTGTTGCCACGCACCGTGTTTGAGGTGGGCAACGTAATGTGGAATGCGCCTGGTGGCGGCCATGATCAATGCCCACGTCAATTCTGCCGGCGCAACGGACGAGCCCACGCCTTCAGCCACCACCACGCCGCGTTCGGTACATGCGCCAACATCGATGTGCGTACCAACGCGACCTGTTTGGGCAATCATTTTGAGTTTTGGCAGTTTTTCAATCAGTTGCCGACTCATGTGGGTACGCTCACGAATAAGCACAATCACATCGGCGTCCTTGAGCCGGACAGATAGCTGGCCTATACCCTTGACTGTGTTGGTATAGACCTTGGCAGGGTAGGCATCAAGTTTGGCCGCGCAGGCAAGCTTTCTTACCGCATCTTGGTAGTCATCAAGGATCACAATATTCATCCCAATATTGTGCCTGCAACTCTTCAGTGCTTAAACTTAAAAAGATCCAACCAGCCAGGTCATGAAAAAGTAAATTCAGCAACCAGGCAAAGCTTGTTTTGAAAGAAAACCAGGCAGTCAGCCAGCCATGCGGTCAAGCTCGGCACACACATCCGCCATGCGGCCTGAAATGACCAGTCGCCCGGCGCATGAGCGGTTCGCGCCTGGCTCGAACTGGCGCACAATTTTCAGGGGTTGCAAGGGTGCAGTGTGCTGGCTGACTTGCGCTGGCCTTGCGACAGCAAGTTTGCGCATATCGTGCGGTTGAGCTGAAGCACGATAAGCCATGGCTGGGCTGACGGCGCTACGGGTATGAACCGGTATTGAAGGCGCAGGCAAAAAGAGCGCGGCAATGGCTTGTATGGGTGCCAGCAGGATCGACAACCCTGTAGCACGGCCCATCTGTGGTGAAAAACTAGCGATTCCCATCATGATCTCCTGAATTAATAGAGGTGATAACCTCGATAAGTACAGGCAGGATTGCAATACGACCAAGCTCTTTGGCAGAGCCAAGCCGCAAAAGCCGTTGCAACAGGGTGTTGGTCTGTCTTGCTTCAGACCAAACGCCCGCCACCTGTTGCGTGGCAGAACTTTTACATCAGCATCGTGTTTCGGATCAGCCCAACCGCTAGCCCTTCGAGTTCAAACGGCTCGCCTGGCTCAACGACGATGGTCTTGAAGTCCGGGTTTTCAGGCAGCAATTCAATCAGGTCTTTGGTGCGCCGGTAACGCTTGACGGTCACTTCATCACCCAGACGAGCCACCACGATTTGCCCGTTTTTGGCTTCTCTGGCCTGTTTAACAGCCAGTAAATCACCGTCCATGATGCCGACGTCACGCATGCTCATGCCGCGCACTTTGAGCAGATAGTCGGGCTGTTTTTCAAACATGCCCGCACCAAAAGAATAGGTCTGCTCAATATGCTCTTGCGCCAAAATGGGGCTGCCAGCAGCAACCCGTCCCACCAGAGGCAGGACGAGTTGGGCCAGGCTTTGCAACGGCAGGGAAAACTGGTTAAGGCGCGATTCGTTGACGCTGCGCATATCGCCAGCACGCAAGCGGATGCCGCGTGACGTGCCGCTGACGAGTTCAATCACGCCTTTGCGCGCCAATGCCTGCAAATGCTCTTCTGCAGCGTTGGCAGACTTGAAACCCAGCTCGTTGGCGATTTCGGCGCGTGTCGGTGGTGAACCTGTGCTGGCGATGGCCCGCTGGATTAGCTCGAAAATCTGTTGCTGGCGCGCCGTCAGCTTGGGGCCGTCTGGCGATACAGTTGACGATCTGCTGGACGACATGTTGGAGAAGTGATTCATCGTGCTCATGGTTGACATCCTTGACTAGAAATATAGAGGAACTGTTTTAATAACCAGTAGCTGTATTTTTAGCCAGCTTTTGATGAATTGCAAGTTATTTCTCATAAATTTTTATGCAAAACAAAAAAATCGTGATTTTGGGGACAGGTGGCACGATTGCTGGCTTGTCAGGCAACGCCGCCAGCAACATCGACTACACCGCCGCCCAGGTGGGCGTCTCAGCGTTGGTGGGCGCTTTGGCCGGACTGGATGATATTCAGACCGAGCAGGTCGCCCAAATCGACAGCAAAGACATGACCTTCGAGGTCTGGACGGCACTGGCCAACCGTGTTCACCACCATCTGTCGCAAAACGACGTACAGGGCGTGGTGATCACCCATGGCACCGACACGCTGGAAGAAACCGCTTATTTTTTGCAGGCCGTTTTAAACCCCATCAAGCCGGTGGTGCTGACCTGCGCGATGCGGCCTGCCAGCGCCCTGGCGCCAGATGGGCCACAGAACATTCTGGACGCCGTGACGGTGGCCAGACATGACGGGGCACGCGGCGCTGTCGTGGTGTGCGCAGGCGACATACACGGCGCTCTGGATGTCCAAAAAGTTCATACCTACCAGCTCAACGCCTTTGGTTCCGGGGATGCCGGTTTGATCGGTTTTATTGAAGAAGATAGCTTAAATCTGGTACGAAATTGGCCTTTTGACCAACAAACACCTGCGCAAGCAGCTCCTGAAAACATAGCGATTCTGAACCAAACCATGACTTGGCCCAAGGTTGAAATTGTCATGAATTACGCGGGTGCAAACGGCGCGGTGGTGGATGCTTTGACATCCGGTGGTGTGCAGGGCCTGGTGGTGGCGGGTACGGGCAATGGTACGGTGCATCAATCGCTGGAAGCTGCTTTGCTCAGCGCGCAAGCTCGTGGCGTCCAGATCGTTCGCGCTACACGCTGCACTCAGGGCCGGGTGTTGCCGCGAACAGATGACCGCTTTGTGTCGTCAAATGGCCTGAGTCCGGCGAAGGCGCGTATCAAAATGATGCTGTCGCTGATGGGCATTGGCATCTTGGCATGAACTTTTTTGCAGCCCTCAAGTCCAGCGTATGGGCTTACCCTGCGTTGGAGGTGGTTCATATTTTCGGCATTGCCCTGCTGCTGGGGAACCTAATACTGCTGGAGATGCGGGTTTTCGGGCGCGGCGCTGGACTTGACGTGAAAGCGCTGGCAAGCTTGAGCCTGGGAATTGCCGCAGTGGGTTTTTCGCTCGCTGCACTGTCGGGTTTGCTGATGTTTGCGTCTCAAGCGGCTGAGCTTTTGACCAACCGGGCTTTTACCCTGAAGATGATTTTGTTGATGTTGGCGGGTTGCAATGCGGCATGGTTTCATGGCCGCGCATCGCTTGAAAAACTGGATGTGATGGCACGCTGGCAGATGGCGGCATCGACTGTGATTTGGCTGGCGGTGATCACTTGTGGCCGCTGGATTGCTTATGTTTAAACCTGTGGAGTTGAATAATGCAAAAACGTGAACTCTTGAAACTGTCTGCTGCCTTGTCTGCTGTTGGTGTTTGTTTGCCAGCATGGGCCCACCATGGCTGGAGCAGTTTTGACCAGGACCGGCCGATTTATCTGGAAGGTAAAGTCGTCAAGTCAGTCTGGCAAAACCCGCATGTCGAGCTGATGATTGAATTGCCTGCCGCGCTGAAATTGCCTGCGGATCTGGCGCAACGCACATTACCTTCACAAACTGCTCCGGTGGATGGCAAAGCGTTGCTTGCAAAAGCAGCATTGCCCACCCGCCAGGACAAACGCTGGGAGATTGAACTCGCACCGCTCAGCCGAGTTCAGGCCTGGAACGTGGCTGAAATCAAGGCTGGCGACAGCGTCGCAGTGCTGGGCTTTACTTTTACCGGGGAAAAGGGCGCTGCCATATTGCGCGCTGAATATCTGTTTGTCGCGGGCAAGGCCTACGGGCTGCGTTCCAGCCCGGCTTAAGCATCAACCAGCCAGTGCCTTCAGTGCGCGCTGGGTGATGTCTTCAACGCTGCCCATGCCGCTGATAGCACGGTATGCCGGCGCTGCTGCTGCCTCGGATTTTGCCCAGTCTTAGTCGTAGGCCACCAGTGGTCGGGTCTGGGCGCTGTAAACCTCCAGCCGCTTGCGCACAGTTTCTTCCTTGTCGTCATCACGCTGGATCAGCGCTTCACCTGTCACGTCGTCCTTGCCCTCGACCTTGGGTGGGTTGTATTTGACATGGTAAGTGCGGCCCGATGCTGTGTGCGAACGGCGGCCGCTCATGCGCTCGATGATGGCATCAAACGGCACGTCAATTTCAAGCACGAAGTCGAGCTTGACCCCTGCGGCCTTCATGGCATCTGCTTGTGGAATCGTGCGCGGAAATCCATCGAACAAGAACCCATGCGCACAGTCGGGCTGGGCAATGCGTTCCTTGACCAAATTGATGATCAGGTCGTCGCTGACCAAGCCGCCAGAATCCATCACTTTTTTGGCTTCAACCCCTAGCGGTGTACCGGCCTTGACGGCAGCGCGCAGCATGTCGCCCGTTGAAATTTGCGGGATGTTGTATTTTTGGCAGAGAAATGTGGCTTGGGTGCCTTTACCTGCGCCAGGCGCGCCCAACAAAATCAGTCTCATGGCTATCCTCGTCGTTTTATCGTCGTTTTGTCATCGTTTTTTGAGTTCGATCCATGCAGTTTGCAGCACGTTGAACTCTGAATTGTCTTGATCAAAGGATAGCACGCAGGTCTTGATGCGCGCTTACTGGAATTCACTACGAGGAATTGAAGATTTTTTGCACAGCCCTCAAATCGTCTGGCGTGTCTACCCCCATGCCAGGGGACTGCTGTGTGATGTGAACGGCAATTTTGTGACCGTGCCACAAAACCCTGAGTTGCTCCAGACACTCAAGCTGTTCCAGCGGTGCCGGCGTCAGTGCGGGAAAGGCTTTTAAAAAACCTGCCCGATAGCCATAGATACCCACATGACGCAGCGGTTTGACCAGCTGCGGAAGGTGCTGCTGCGGGTTGTCTCTTGCAGCGGGAATGGGCGCACGACTGAAGTAAAGTGCGGTCTGCCGTGCATCCAGCACAACTTTGACGATGTTCGGGTTCAGGTAGTCGGCAACGCTTTCAATGGCATGTGCCGCTGTGCTCATGGCACAGTCATGGCGATTGGCCAGCAACTGCGCAACTGCATCCATCAAGGCGACGTCAATCAAGGGCTCGTCACCTTGTACATTGACCACCACGGCATCGTCTGCCAAACCCAGCAAACTGCAAGCCTCTGCCAGGCGGTCGCTGCCGCTGGCATGGGTGGTTGCTGTCATCACAGCGCGAACATTGAAGCGGGCGCACTGCGCAATGACCTCCTGGCTGTCGGTCGCAACCACCACGTTTTCGGCCTGGCTGAGTTGGGCACGCTGGGCTACCCGCACCACCATGGGCGCGCCGCCAAGGTCCGCCAATGGCTTGTTAGGCAGGCGGGTAGAAGCCAGACGGGCTGGGATGAGAACAGTAAAACGCATGGCGAGAAGTTACAACCCCAGCTCTTCGTCGGTCAGAACGCGCGCTTCGCTTTCCAGCATCACTGGCATACCGTCCCTCACCGGGTAGGCCAGGCGGGCACTGCGAGAGACAAGCTCCTGCTTTGCACGGTCGAATTCGAGCGGACCTTTGGTGACGGGGCAGACCAGCAGTTCAAGCAGTTTGGTGTCCATTTTTATGTCCATGGGTTGATGGTAATTCAGCAGGCGGCGTGAGCAGTGGTTTTAAAAGGGCATCCACTTGCGCAATAAAGGCAGATTCAGGTGCGAACAAAAGCGGTACTGCGAACAAATTGCACGCCTTGAATTGCGCTAGTTCAAACAGTTTGACGGCATCTTTTTCAGTGCACAAAACCAAATCACCCACTGGTGCAGGCCATGCGAAGTCACAAAAATCAAAATGGTCAGGCAACGAGACGGTTTGCTGAAGCACCAATCCCCGCGCCCTGAGCATGTCAAAAAAAGCCTCCGGGCTGGCGATGCCTGCCAGCGCGGTCAGGGCTTGACCTTTCAGACTATCCAGCGCAACCTGACGGCCCTGGGCATTGATGGCGTGGTCAGCCAGCCGACGCGTTGAGACATAACCCTTGAAGGCGTGCGATTGACCCGTGTGCAGCACCAATCCCTGATTTGGCTGATCGACGGCATAAGACTGACGCAACGGGCCAGCAGGCAGCAGCCAGCCATTGCCAAGCCCACGCTCATCAAAGACGATGATGTCGATGTCGCGTGCCAGAGCGTGATGCTGCAAGCCGTCGTCACTGATGATGACCTGGGTTGAAGGGTACTTTTCAAGCAACGCGCGCACCGCACCCATGCGATGATTGGCTATAAAAACAGGAGCTGCTTGCGCACGTAAAATAAGGGCGGGTTCATCACCGGAGTCTGAAACAGGCGTGTTTTCAAGGACTTCCAGGCAGTTTTCGCCCTGTCTGCCCTTTCTTCCATAACCGCGCGACACCACACCGACGTGCAGGCCTTGTTGCTTGAAATGTTGAGCCAGCGCGATCACCAGCGGCGTTTTGCCAGCCCCTCCCGCCACGACGTTGCCCACCACGATGACGGGTACTGCTGCGCGCTCTATTTTTAAAATTCCTGCACCGTAAAGCCACCGCTGAAGACCTGACAAAACCCCATAGACCAAAGACAAAGGCCAAAGCAGGCAGGCTACAACGCCGCGTGTGCGCCAGGCTTTAGCAAGCCAGCCGGCCATTGCTCAGCGCGCGCCAGCTTGCGCAGCGCTTTGGGTGGCAAAGGTAATTTGAACGAAGCCGTTGCGCCGAGCCGCCTCCATCACCGTGATGACCGACTGGTGACTGCTGCTGGCATCTGCGCTGATGATGATGACGCTGTCTTTGCCAGCCTTCGCTGCCAACACCAAGTCTGCACCCAGACTCTCGATGTTGCGGCCTTCAACCAACGTTTTGTTGATCATGTAGCGACCATCACTGCTGACAGCCACGATCACTTCCTTGGGGTAGTCCCGCTGCTGCTCGGCATCGGCCAGGGGCAGTTTGATTTGTAACTCCGTGAATTTACTGTAGGTGGTTGACAGCATCAAAAATATGAGAACCACCAAAAGCACATCAATGAAGGGGATGAGGTTGATTTCTGGCTCGTCCCGTGAGCTATTTCGAAAGTTCATGGCTTGCGCAATTGGTTCAGGTGGCGCAAAAATCGCTCGGATGCCAGCTCCATCGTCAGCAGATAACCGTCGACCCGAGCCCTGAAATAGCGCCAGAAAATAAGCGCTGGGATCGCCACGATCAGACCGAAAGCTGTGTTGTAAAGCGCAATTGAAATGCCGTGTGCCAG
>JANMIH010000507.1:0-3312 GCA_031375685.1 Polaromonas sp.
TGGCCGACGCGCAAAAAATCTGCGAAGCGGAAATTGCTTTTTGGCATGGCAACAAAAAGCCGCCTTTTGCCAGTTATGTTTTTATGCTCAACGCGGTTGACGACGGCTACGGCGGGCTGGAGCACCGCAACTCGACCGCACTGATCTGCAACCGCAAGGATTTGCCGCGCATCGGTGACACAAAAGTGACTGAGGGCTACACCACCCTGCGTGGTCTCATCAGCCACGAGTACTTTCACACCTGGAACGTCAAGCGTCTGCGGCCCAGCGAGTTGACCCGTTACGACTACACCCAGGAGAACTACACCGAGCTGTTGTGGTTTTTTGAAGGCTTCACCAGCTACTACGACGACCTGTTGCTGGCGCGGGCGGGCCTGCTGGACAGCGCTGGGTATCTGAAGCTGCTGAACAAGACCATCAATCAGGTGATGCAGACACCAGGCGCGAAGGTGCAGTCGGTGGCTCAGGCGAGTTTTGACGCATGGGTCAAATACTACCGACAGGACGAAAACACGCCCAACGCCACCGTGAGCTACTACACCAAGGGCGCACTGGTGGCGCTGTGTTTTGACTTGACGCTGCGCCGTGAAGGACACACCACGCTGGACGACGTGATGGGCGCGCTTTGGCAGCGCTGCAAGGCCGGGCCCATGCTTGAGACTGACTTTGCTGCTGTGCTGCAAAGCCTGGGCAAGCGGTCGTTTGATGCCGAGTTGAAAACCTGGGTACACGGCAAGGGGGAACTGCCGCTGCACGAGCTTTTGACGCAACACGGCGTTGCGGTGCATGACGACCCAGCCCAGCTCGCGCAACGCCTGGGTTTGCGCGTCAGTGAAACCCATGGCGTGGTGGTCAAAACCGTTTTGTCGGGCGGTGCTGCTGAAAAAGCGGGTTTCGCTGCCGGTGATGAATGGCTAGGTGTGGAGACGGTCAAGCCGGCGAGTGGCTGGAGAATGCAGCGCCTGGACGACTTGCTGTTGTATGCAGGGACTGCCAAAAAAGTCATGGCGATGGTGTCGCGCGACAAACGCATCCTGCGGCTTCAATTGACGATACCGCCAGCGGCCACCACCTGGCGCCTGGCCATCAAGGATGCCGCTAAAGTAGATGCCTGGTTAGCCAAATAAACGAAAGAATCCCATGACTTACGAGACCATCATCACCTCCGTCCAGGGCCCGGAGGGCCGCCAAGTCGGCGTTGTGACTTTGAACCGCCCCAAGCAACTCAACGCCTTGAATGACCAGTTGATGGACGAACTGGCCACAGCTTTAAAAGCCTTTGAGCGAGATGACAACATCGGCTGCATGATCATCACCGGCAGCGAAAAAGCCTTTGCGGCAGGTGCCGACATTGGCGCCATGGCGCAATACAGCTTTGCCGATGCTTATGGCAAGGACTTCATCACCCGCAACTGGGAGCAGATCCGCGCCATCCGAAAACCGGTGATTGCCGCAGTCAGTGGTTTTGCGTTGGGTGGCGGCTGCGAGCTGGCCATGATGTGCGACTTCATCATTGCCGCTGACAACGCCAAATTTGGCCAGCCGGAAATCAAGCTTGGCATCATTCCCGGTGCAGGCGGCACCCAGCGCCTGCCGCGCGCCGTGGGCAAGGCCAAGGCGATGGATTTGGCGTTGACAGGCCGCATGATGGACGCGGCTGAGGCCGAACGCGCAGGCCTGGTCAGCCGCGTCGTGCCGCTGGACAAATTGATGGACGAAGCCTTGGGCGCGGCATTGATGATTTGCGGCCACGGCAACATCGCGCTGATGGCTGCCAAAGAATCGGTCAACCGCGCATTTGAAAGCAGCTTGACCGACGGCGTGATGTTTGAACGCCGCCTGTTTCACGCCATGTTTGCCACCGATGACCAAAAAGAAGGCATGGACGCGTTTGTGAACAAGCGCAAAGCTGTTTTTACCCACAAATAAAAGAGTTCGCTATAATTTGCGGCTCGGTGATATAGCTCAGTTGGTTAGAGCGCAGCATTCATAATGCTGATGTCGGTGGTTCAAATCCACCTATCACCACCAGATTTCTCTCGTCATCTTTCTCAGCCTCTGGACAAACACCATGAACCGCTGGACATCCACACTCTTCATCCCGCTGGCCGCGCTGCTCATCAGCACGGCCATCGCGCAAACTGAAGAGCCAAAACTTAACATTCGCCAGTTCCCCAAAGAAGCCAAGCGCGGCGAGCTGGTGGTGTTGACCGCCCCCGACATCGCCATGAACGGAAAAGCCGACAGGATGTCGCCTGCCGTGCGCATACGCGACGCCAACAACAACCTGGTACTGTCTGGTACGCTGACCAACCAGGGGCTGGTTGTCAACTACGTGCGCGACAACACGGGCTTGGTTCACAATGTCTGGGTGCTCAATGCCGAAGAAATCAAACAGAAGATGCCTGGCCAGCCTGAAGGCATCTTGAGCAATATCCGCTCGATGTTTGAAACACCCGTCGTCAAGGACGATGGCAACACGCCGTTCAACCAGCTGCCCAAATACAAGCCATAAAGCAGGTTTTTTTACCTGTTTCAGGCCGTTTTTCGGTATCAGATTGGCCTTCAAGCCAATAAATACGGGCTCAAGCAGCTCCTGAATAAATAGCGTTTATTGATTCACACCATGTCTAAAAAAGTCTTCATCAAAACCTTCGGCTGCCAGATGAACGAGTACGACTCGGACAAGATGCAAGACGTGATGCACGCGGCTGAGGGCTACGAGCCCACGCAAGACATGGAACAAGCCGACCTGATTTTGTTCAACACCTGCTCGGTGCGCGAGAAGGCGCAGGAAAAAGTCTTCAGCGACCTGGGCCGCGTCAAACACCTGAAAGAAAAAGGTGTGCTGATTGGCGTGGGCGGCTGCGTGGCCAGCCAGGAAGGCGCGGCCATCATTGCGCGCGCACCGTATGTAGACGTTGTTTTCGGCCCGCAAACCCTGCACCGCCTGCCCGACCTGCTGGCCAAGCGCGCCAAACTGGGCAAGCCGCAAGTTGACATCAGCTTTCCAGAAATCGAAAAGTTTGACCACCTGCCGCCTGCACGGGTCGAAGGTGCCAGCGCTTTTGTGTCCATCATGGAAGGCTGCTCCAAATACTGCAGCTACTGCGTGGTGCCTTACACGCGCGGTGAAGAAGTCAGCCGCCCTTTTGAAGACGTACTGGTTGAAGTCGCCGGCCTGGCCGACCAGGGCGTGAAAGAAATCACGCTGCTTGGCCAAAACGTCAACGCTTATCGCGGAAAAATGGGTGAGTCAGCGGAAATCGCCGACTTCGCCACCCTGCTCGACTACGTGCACGACATCCCCGG
>JANMIH010000240.1:0-3632 GCA_031375685.1 Polaromonas sp.
CATCGACAGTGGCAATCACGTTGGCATCTGGCTGGCGGCGAATCAGCACAATCACCGCCGCATCGCCATTGAACAGCCCCAGCGTGTTGGTGTTTTCCGTGCCATCGCGTACTTCAGCCACGTCTTGCAAACGGACGGCAGAGCCATTGCGCCAGGCTACCACCAGACCCTGGTAGTCAGCAGCGACGCGCCCGCCGTTGGCAGAATTACCACCCGCATAGATTTGCAGACGCTGGCCTTTGCTGTCACTGTTGTCCTCAATCGCGCCCTTGGGCCGATTGGCATTGGACGCTTGCAAGGCAGCGCGAACGTCCTCCATGCTGATGCCGTAGCGATTCAGCGCAAACGGGTTCAGTTCTACCCGCACCGCAGGCAACGAGCCGCCGCCCAGTTCCACATCACCCACACCCGGCACCTGCGCGATTTTTTGTTGCAGCAGGCTGGACACATCGTCGTAAATCTGACCAGGGGTGCGCGTTTTGGATGTGAGTGCCAAAATCATGATGGGCGCAGCGGCCGGGTTGGCTTTTCGGTAGGTCGGGTTGCTGCGCAGTGCAGCGGGCAAGTCAGACCGGCTGGCGTTGATAGCACCCTGCACTTCTCGTGCAGCAGCGTCGATTTTGCGGTTCAGGTCAAACTGCAGGTTGATGCGCGTCTGGCCATTGCTGCTACTTGACGTCATCTCGTTAACGCCCGAGATCACGCCCAGTCTTCTTTCAAGTGGCGTTGCAACACTGCTGGCCATGGTGTCTGGGCTGGCACCGGGGATGGCGGCGCTGACACTGATGACGGGGAAGTCGACTTGCGGCAGTGGCGAGACGGGCAGTACGAAGAATGCGCCTATGCCGGACAGGGCCAGGCCTAGTGTTAGCAGCACTGTGGCTACTGGACGGCGGACGAAGGGATCTGAGAGGTTCATTCAGTGGCCTCTTGTTGCCGCCGATGAGAGGTTGCATCTTGCGGGTAGTGCCGGGGGTTGCCCGGCAGCAACTCACTTTCTTTTGCTTCGCCAAAAGAAAGTAAGCAAAGAAAAGGCGACCCGCAGTCTGAGTCCCTACGCTTCGCTACGGGCAACCTGCGCTGCTCAATTCCGGCGGCGGTCCAAACAACTCGGCTTCGCCTCAAACAAGTTTGGCCCGACATACCGCCCCCATCTGCGCTGCTCGGCTCAGCCAGGACGGGCGGGGGAAGTGAATCCGGATGCGGACTTCCTCTTTCCCCCCAACCCGTCCTGGCTGGGCTTGAAAAAGCTGGAGGAGACGGATTAAAAAATCTAGATGTCCGACGACAGCGAAGCTGGCTAGTTTCTAGATTTTCCGACTCCTTCAGCTTTTTCAAGGAACCGCAAAGCGGCCCAGACTGCGGGTCGCCTTTCTTTTGGTTACTTTTCTTTGGCGAAGCAAAGAAAAGTGACTTGCAGCCGGGCAACCCAGGCAAACCACGTGAAGGTACGCCGCTATCAATTAAGAAGCTGATTGCGCCCGTATTCATTGGTCTAGAGGCATAAAACATAACAAAAATCAGCGTCCGCGACCAAATTTTCGCCCCAACCGATCAAAACCCAAATAAATAACCGGCGTCGTGAACAATGTCAGCACTTGACTGACAACCAAGCCACCAAAAATAGCCAATCCAAGAGGCCGCCGAAGCTCAGAGCCCTCGCCCCAGCCCAGCATCAACGGGACAGCAGCAAAGAGTGCAGCAAGCGTCGTCATCAGGATAGGCCTGAAGCGCAACAATGCCGCCTGATGAATCGCCTCCTGCGCCGACTTGCCCTGCGTTCGCTCCGCATCAATCGCAAAGTCAATCATCATGATGGCGTTTTTCTTGACGATGCCGATCAGCAAAATAATGCCGATGATGCCAATCACACCCAGGTCTGAGCCGCTGATCATCAATGCCAGCAACGCACCGACGCCCGCGGAAGGCAGCGTGGACAAAATCGTCAGCGGGTGAATGTAGCTTTCATACAGCACACCGAGCACGATGTACACACACACCAGTGCCGCCAAAATCAGCCACAGCTGGCTGGACAGCGATGCTTCATACGCGCCTGACGCACCCAGAAATTTCAAGCTGACGCTTGCCGGCAGGCCAATGTCTTTGGCGGCTTGCTTGATGTCGTCCACCGCTTTGCCAAGTGATGTGCCGGGGGCGGTGTCAAAACCCAGCGTGG
Source organism: Polaromonas sp. (assembly GCA_031375685.1). Lineage (GTDB taxonomy): Bacteria > Pseudomonadota > Gammaproteobacteria > Burkholderiales > Burkholderiaceae_C > Polaromonas. The sequence goes on from JANMIH010000240.1 coordinate 2,177, forward strand.
TGGCCGGAAACTGATCGACGTTGGTGACTTGCAGTGGCGCTTCTCGCTCGGTGATGGTCGCTATGCTGGCCAGCGGCGTGGTGCCGCCAGCACCAGTTTTTAGTTGCAAACTGCCAAGCGTTGCAGCATTCGTCAACTGGTTCGGCAGAGCCCCCAGAATCACGCGGTACTGGTTGGTCTCGGTGAAAATCGTTGACACAATGCGCTGACCAAAGGCGCTGTAGAGCGCGTCGTCAATCGACGCGGTCGATATGCCCAGACGTGAGGCCGTGTCGCGATCCACCATGACAAAAACCGATGCGCCGGTTGCGCCAGCGTCAGTCGCCACGTTGCGCACACTGCCAAGGCTGGCCATGCGTTCAGCAAGCTTTGTCGCCCATAGCACCACCACCTTGTTGTCAGAACCTTCTATCGATACGCGGTACTGGGTGGGTCCCGTTTCAGCGTCAATCGTCAGGTCTTGTGTGGGCTGCAGGTACAGCGAAACGCCTGCGATTTTGCTGGCGCGTTCTTTCAGCCTGTCGATGGTGGCTTGCTGACTTGTGGTGCGTGCTTTTTTCAGGTTAATCAGCATCCGCCCTGTGTGGGGCATGGTGTTGTTGGCAGCATCCACGCCGACGAAGGAACTCAGATTGTCAACGTCCGGGTCTTCAAGAATGGCTTGGGCGGTGGCTAGTTGCAGCTCGGCCATTCGGGCATAGGAGATGGATTGCGTGGCCTGCACGCGGGCTTGCAACTGGCCAGTGTCCTGTGTTGGGAAAAGTCCTTTGGGGATCACCACATACAAAAGTACCGTGATTGCCAGCGTTAAAAATGCGACCAACAGCGTCACGCCTTGCCGCTTGAGCACCCAGGTTAAGGCATGGTCGTAACGAACAATCACACTGCTAAAAAACTGCTGCAGTTTGCCTTCTTCATTTTTGGCAGGTGCTTTTTTCAGCCATCGGGCTGACATCATGGGAACCAGCGTGAGCGACACCACAGCAGAAATCAGAATCGTGATCGCCAGCGTCACAGCAAACTCCCTGAACAGGCGCCCCACCACATCGCCCATGAAAAGCAGCGGTATCAGCACGGCTATCAGAGACACCGTCAGTGAAATAATGGTGAACCCAATTTGCGCCGCACCCGTGATAGCCGCCTGCATTGGCGCCATGCCTTCTTCGATATAGCGCGAGATGTTTTCAATCATCACAATGGCATCGTCAACCACAAAGCCCGTTGCAATCGTCAGTGCCATCAGACTCAGGTTGTTCAAGGAGTAGCCCAGCATGTACATCGCGCCGCAAGTGCCGATGAGTGAAATCGGAACGGCCAGGCTGGCAATGACGGTGGCGCGCAAGCTGTGCAAGAAAACAAAAATAACCAGCACCACAAGCAGCACGGCCAGCGCCAGTTCCATCTGTACATGCATGACAGAAGCGCGTATGCCGGTGGTGCGGTCTGACAGCACATC
>JANMIH010000263.1:0-2716 GCA_031375685.1 Polaromonas sp.
CGCGTGGCCGCATCAGCGTGCTGGACAGGCCGGGGCTGGAGGCGCGCAGTTGCGAATGCTATGCGGTGGTCAAAAATGAATACGACCGCTTGCTGCCCGCCAAAAAAGCCACCTGACGCGCCGCTGTAGGCCATCAGCGCATATCGCCGTGGTTTAGCCGCTATGTGCGGTAGCACGCCCAGATTTGCGCTTAATTCCGATAAGCTGATCTGATCGTTCAAGACTGCCGATACCAATAAGCATCAATGGCAGCAGGGCCGTGGCTCATTCCTTCACCCTGAAGGGCAGCAGCGCAGCAAAGGCTTGTCATGACCTCAAAGTCACCCCCCAAACCCCTTCTTCCTGGCAATCATTTGGTTGACTTGTTGCCCCGCAAAGACCGCCAGCGCTTTGTGGCCGCCTGCGACAGCGTTGATTTGCCGCTGGCCCAGGTGCTGTGTGAGCCCGGCAAACCAACCCAATACGTGTACTTCCCGACGGAAGGCTTTATCTCGCTGATTGCGGTGGTCAAAGGCAGCCCGGGTGTGGAAGTCGGCATGGTGGGCCGCGAAGGCATGCTGGGCGTGCAACTGGCGCTGGGCGTGGCCACTGCCCCGCTGCACGCACTGGTGCAAGGTGCGGGCACGGCGCTGCGCATTCCCACCAAGGCTTTTAAGGCCGAGCTGGCCGCCAGCCCGGCGCTGCAAAGCGAGCTGAACCGCTATTTGTACGTGCTGATGGCGCAACTGGCCGAGTCCACCGCCTGTGTGCGCTTTCACCAGATTGGCCCGCGCCTGGCGCGCTGGCTGCTGATGAGCCAGGACCGCTCACAAGCCAGCACGTTTGAGGTGACGCAAGAGTTTTTGGCCTACATGCTGGGCGTGCGCCGGGTGGGCATTACCACCGCCGCCGGGGCGCTGCAAAAAGATGGGCTGATTGCCTACAGCCGGGGCAAACTGACGGTGCTCAACCGTAAAGGCCTCGAAAAAGCAGCCTGCGGCTGCTACGCCGCTGACCAGAAGACCTACCGCGAGCTGTTGTAGGCCCTGTTTTGGCATCCTGCTTCAGCGATTTGGCGGGTTTTTAGCCTGAAAACGGCTGTTTTTACATGCCATTTAGGCCTCCAGGCCAATGAATACTTGCGCAAACAGCTCCTGAAATAATAGTAAAAAACGGCAGTCAATGTATTGCCAGTTGCATCGGCGCAGGGCCGTCATGCGTGCGCCACGGCCATGTCGTTCCAGCAGGTGGTGTAGCCAGGCGTTCGGCGCTCCTGCTTCATGGACCAGGCGCGGCGGTTGCCCGCCAGGCCAGCGCTGGCCATTAAAACCGTGCCCCGGCCGTAACGCAGGTTCAAGGCGTCCAGGGTTGACATCAGCCGGCTGGGCTCGGGCGCTGCGTCGCCCTCCAGGTCAAGCTCACCCTGGGCGAGCTGGTCAGACTGCAAATCAAGCAGCATGACACCGGCTTTGGCCAGTTTGAAACCCGGCTTGTAAATCGCTTGGAGCCCGGCGATGGCCGCGCTCACAATCACGCTGGTATGGGCGGTGGGCCGCCGCAGGGGCACGCAAATGGACCGGCTGTACTGCGCGTCGTCCCTAAAAGGGCTGGTACGCACAAAACACATCACCTGCCCGGTCGTGCTGCCTTGCTTTCTGAGCTTTTCAGCCGCCCGGCTGGCAAAGTGCGTCACGGCTTCGTTCAGGTCAGACAACTCGGTGATGGGGCGGCCAAACGAGCGCGTGCAGGCAATTTCTTTTTTGGGCGGGGGCTCGCTTTCAAGGTCCATGCACGGCATGCCCCGCAGCTCCCGCACGGTGCGCTCCAGCACCACCGACCATTGGCCACGCGCGGTGGCCAGGTCCATGGCGGCCAGGTCTTGCGCCGTGTGGATGCCGCCCGCATTGAGCTGCGCCGTGATGCGCCTGCCCACGCCCCAGACTTCATGGACGGCTGTGGCTGCCAGAACATCGGCCAGCTGTGTGCGGGTCATGGTTGCAAAGTTGCAAACCTGGGCCAGGCTGGCCGGGTAGCTGCCGGGCTTGCGCTCGGCAGTTTTGGCCACATGGTTGGCCAGCTTGGCCAGTGTTTTGGTGGGGGCAATGCCCACGCAGCACGGTATACCCACCCACTGCAAGATGCGGGCGCGAACATTGAAGGCGCGCTCCGTCAGGTTGCCCCTGACGCCCGTCAGCTCAATGAACGATTCGTCAATCGAGTAGATCTCCTGCTTCGGGCCCAGACCGGCGGCCAGGCTCATCATCCGGTCGCTCAGGTCGCCATACAGCGCAAAGTTGGCCGACAAGGCCACCAGCTCGCTGGACTCGGTCATGTGCTGTATCTTGAACCACGGCGCGCCCATGGCAATGCCCAGCGCCTTGGCTTCATTGCTGCGCGCAATGGCGCAGCCGTCGTTGTTGCTCAAAACAACAACCGGCTTGCCCACCAGGCTGGGGCGAAACGCCCGCTCACAGCTGACATAAAAATTGTTGCCGTCGACCAGTGCAAACATGGCGCGCTACACCTGAAACTGCTTGATGCTGCTGGTCACAACACCCCAGACTTCAATGGTCTGGCCTTCTTTGGGCACGATGTCCGGAAACGTCGGGTTGGCGGCCTTGAGCTTGATGCGGCCGGCACGCTGGTAGAGGTGTTTGACTGTGAAATCCCCATCCACGATGGCCACCACAACGCCCGGTTCGAGAAGCACGCGCGAGAACAGGACCAGGGCCAGCAG
>JANMIH010000281.1:0-3236 GCA_031375685.1 Polaromonas sp.
TGCAAGATTGCACCCGGCGTACTGAGCGAGATTCTTAAAAACTCAAGTAACTTGCCGATCCCACCCGAACTGCTGGTAGGCATTGAAACAGCTGACGACGCGGCGGTGTACTTGCTGAACGAAAACCAGGCGTTGATTGCCACCACCGACTTTTTCATGCCCATCGTCGACGACCCGTATGACTTTGGCCGCATTGCCGCAACCAACGCCATCAGCGACGTGTACGCCATGGGCGGCACACCCATCATGGCCCTTGGCCTGGTCGGCATGCCGATCAACGTGTTGCCGCTGGAGACCATAGGCGCGATTTTGCGCGGCGGGCAAGACGTGTGCCGCGACGCGGGCATCCCGATTGCGGGCGGCCACACGATTGATTCTGTTGAGCCCATTTACGGCCTGGTGGTGCTGGGCCTGGTGCATCCGTCGCGGGTCAAGAAAAACTCTGGCACCAAGGTGGGCGATGTGCTGGTGATGAGCAAGCCGCTCGGCGTCGGTGTTTTGTCAGCCGCGCTCAAAAAAGAAATGCTGCCGCCTGAAGGCTACGCCAAGATGATTGAAGTGACAACACAACTGAATAAACCTGGCATTGCGCTGGCTGCACTCGACGGCGTTCACGCGCTGACTGACATCACTGGCTTTGGCCTGGCAGGCCACACACTGGAGCTGGCTCGCGGCGCGAAAGTTCAAATACGCCTGGACTGGTCACGTATGCCCCTGATTGCTGGCGTGCGCGAGCTGGCGGCGCAGGGTTGCGTCACGGGTGCATCAGGCCGCAACTGGGAAAGCTATGGCGCTGAAGTGACCATGCCTGATGCGTTTGCCGAGGCTGACAAAGCCTTGCTGAGTGACCCGCAAACGTCCGGCGGCTTGCTGGTGTCTTGCAGCCCCGAAGTGGCGGCCCAGGTGCTGGAGATTTTTCATACCCAAGGTTTTGCTGAAGCCGCTGTGGTTGGTGAAGTGCTTGAGGGCGCGGGCGTCAGCGTTTATTGAATCTGGCATTGGGCTCAGGGTAAACCCCGTGTTTTTACGTCAGCTTTATTAAAGCGTCAAGCTGACCTTCCCAGTTACCATCTAAGTGGCTTTCAGTGGGTCTGAAATGCGCGTTCACGGGCGCAGCAGGACTCATTATTCGCGTTAACTATTTCTTTCCTGGAGACCTTCCTTATGACCCCTTTCCTAACGCTGTCGCGGGTGATAGACAGCATCAGCACCCTTTTGGGCAAGTCGACCATGTGGCTGATTCTTGCCACCACCTTGATCAGCGCTGGCAACGCGATTGTGCGCAAAGCTTTTGACATCAGCTCCAACGGTCTGCTGGAGATCCAGTGGTACTTGTTTGCAGCGGTGTTCATGCTGGGTGCGGGCTACGGGTTTTTGAAAAACTCGCATGTTCGCATTGACTTCATTTCTACCCGCCTGACTGACCGAACCCGCAACTGGGTCGATGTGGTTGGCATTCTGGCGGTGCTTTTTCCTTTCTGTATTTTGATGATCAACCTCAGCTGGCCCGTCTTCACCAATGCCTACAACAACGGCGAAATGTCGCAAAACGCGGGCGGCCTGATTCGCTGGCCTGCCTACCTGTTGGTACCAGTTGGCTTCGCGCTGCTGATGATGCAGGGTGTGTCGGAATTGATCAAGCGCATTGCTTTTTTGCGCGGCATCATTGAAGACCCGATTGGTGGTGAAGCCGCCAAGTCAGATGATCAAAAACAAATGGAAGCGCTTGAAAAAGTAGCCGCCGCCCGCCTGCTTGGAGAAAAATAAAATGGAAACAACTTTCCTCGCACAACAGTTTGTGCCCCTCATGTTTGCAGGCTTGTTCCTGCTGCTGCTGACGGGTTTTCCAGTGGCTTTTGGCCTGGCTGCTACGGGTCTGGCGTTTGGCTTTATCGGCATGGAGGCCGGGCTCTTTCCGGCTAACTTGTTTCAGGCCTTGCCGTCGCGTATTTTTGGCATCATGCAAAACGACACGCTGCTGGCGATTCCGTTTTTTACCTTCATGGGCATTGTTCTTGAACGATCCGGTATGGCCGAGGACTTGCTTGAAACCGTAGGTCAGGTGTTTGGCCCGCTGCGTGGTGGCCTGGCCATTGCGGTGATTCTGGTGGGCGCGCTGCTGGCCGCAACAACTGGCGTGGTCGCGGCTGCGGTGATCTCGATGGGTCTGATCTCGCTGCCCATCATGCTGCGTTATGGCTACAGCCGGGTCATTGCCACAGGTACCATCACGGCTTCAGGCACGCTAGCGCAAGCCATTCCACCATCGCTGGTGTTGATCGTGCTGGCTGACCAGTTGGGCCGCTCAGTTGGCGACATGTATGCAGGCGCCCTGGTACCCGGTTTGCTGCTGGTCGGTTTGTATATTTTGTTCATCGTGGTGGTGGCGTTTGTCAAGCCCGCCATGGTGCCGCCACTGCCGCCTGAAGCACGTATCTATAAAGAAGCCAGTGGCGCATCCGGCCACCGGTCTTTGCTGGTGCTGGTCGTGCTGTGTGCGATTGCTGGCTTTGCGTGGTCAAGGGTGCACAACGCGATTTTGACCCCCATGCTTGAACGGCCCTTGCCAGCCGCTGGCGATGAAATCGTGATTTTGTCGATGACGCTGGCATCGCTGCTGGGCTTGTCGCTGGCCATCATCAACCGCATCACGCGCATGGGCCTGCTGTCAAAACTGGCGGAGCAAGTGACATTTGTCCTCATGCCGCCGCTGATTCTAATCTTTCTCGTGCTCGGCACGATTTTCCTGGGCATTGCCACGCCGACCGAAGGCGGTGCGATGGGTGCATTGGGTGCGCTGATTCTGGCACTGGGCAAACGCCGCATCAACATGACGCTGCTCAAGCAGGCGCTGGAAAACACCGCCAAGCTGGCTTCCTTTGTGCTGTTTATCCTGATCGGCTCGACCGTCTTCAGTTTCACCTTTAACGCGGCAGACGGCCATATCTGGGTCGAGCATTTGTTCACGGGCATGCCAGGCGGCGCTTGGGGCTTTTTAATTGTGGTGAACATTCTGGTGTTCATTTTGGGCTGCTTCATTGACTTCTTTGAAATTGCCTTCATCATCATCCCGCTGCTGGCGCCCGTGGCAGAGAAAATCTTGCCAGGTCTGGTACCCGGCATGACGGCGGACGATGCCATGATCTGGTTTGGCGTGATCATCGCCATGAACTTGCAAACCTCTTTCCTGACACCGCCGTTTGGATTTGCCCTGTTTTACCTGCGCAGTGTGGCTG
>JANMIH010000290.1:0-6515 GCA_031375685.1 Polaromonas sp.
GTGTAGTACACGGAGTGACAAGCGTGGGGGCCATGTTGTAATTAAGTTTCATATTATATTGACATAATGGTAACTCGCAAGCCAAAATCTACGTCTATGAACCAACTCGAAGCCCTCAAACAATTCACCACCGTGGTTGCCGACACGGGCGACTTCAAGCAGCTCGCGCAGTTCAAACCGCAAGACGCCACGACCAACCCATCACTGATTTTGAAGGCTGTGCAAAAGCCTGATTACCAGCCGTTATTGGCCGGTGTGGTGGGCAAGTTCAAAAGCCGCGCGCTGGATGAAGTGATGGACCGACTGCTGGTGCGCTTTGGTTGCGAGATTTTGGCCGCCATCCCTGGCCGTGTGTCGACCGAGATTGACGCCCGCCTGAGCTTTGATGCCAATGCCACTTTCACGCGCGGCCAACGCATCATTGAGCTGTACCAGGCCGAAGGCATTCACATTGACCGCGTGCTGATCAAGGTTGCTGCCACCTGGGAAGGTATCCAGGCGGCAGAAAAGCTCGAGCAGCGCGGCATCCACACCAACCTGACACTGCTGTTTGCCTTTTGCCAGGCGGTGGCGTGCGGGCAAGCCAGGGTGCAATTGATTTCGCCGTTTGTTGGCCGAATTTACGATTGGCATAAAAAGGCCTGCGGTAGCGCCTGGGTCGAAGCCGACAACACGGGTGCCAACGACCCCGGCGTGCAGTCGGTGCGCGACATTTACAACCATTTCAAACACTTTGGCATTGCCACTGAGATCATGGGTGCGAGTTTTCGCAACATCGGTCAAATCACGGCCCTGAGTGGATGCGACTTGCTGACCATCAGCCCTGAATTGTTGGCGCAACTGGCCGCAACAGATGCGCCGTTGGCCAAAGCGCTGAATCCAGATGCCGCCATGTCGCTTGACTTGCCGGCGGTCAATTTTGACGAGGCAGGTTTCAGGTTCGCCCTGAACCAAGACGCCATGGCCACTGAAAAGCTGGCCGAAGGCATACGCGGTTTTGTCACAGACACCCTCAAGCTTGAGCAACTCATGCAGGCACTGTGATGCGTACCCGATGTGACCGCACAGCAGCATGGGGCAAGCTGCAATCGCGTTTTGACGCCATCGGGAAATCCTTTGACTTGCGTGATGCCTTTGCATCTGATGAGCAACGCTTTGCCCGCTTCAGTCAGGCCGCGCCGCATGTGTTTGCGGATTTGTCCAAAAACCTGATCGACGGCCCCACACAAGCCCTGCTGTGTGACCTGGCGCGGCAGTGCGGGGTTGAAGCTCACCGGGACGCCATGTTTGCAGGGGAGGCTATCAACACCACGGAAAACCGTGCTGTGATGCATTTCTTGCTAAGAAAACCGCATTTAGCCCAATATATACCGGCGCAAGCAGCTATCAATAAGCTAGCAGACAAGGCTGCAGAAGTCGAGGCTACGCTGCATGCCATGCTAGCCTTTGCAGAGCAGATCCGGGCAAACCAGCACATCACAGACATCGTCAACATTGGCATCGGCGGCTCAGACCTCGGGCCGCAAATGGCGGTACTGGCGCTTCATGAATTTGCCGACAAAACCAGGCGGTTTCACTTTGTGTCCAACGTGGATGGGCAAGAACTGGCCAGCGTGCTGGCGCAGTGCAGGCCGCACAGCACGCTGTTTTTGATCGCCTCCAAAACTTTCACCACGGCCGAGACCATGCGCAATGCGCAATGAGCCTAAGCCTGGTTTGAAGCGCAAGACGGGCAGGGCATTGACAACCACTTCGTGGCGCTGACGACCAACGTGCTAGCTGAAAACGCTTTTGTAATCACCACCACCTTTGGCTTTTGGGACTGGGTGGGTGGGCGCTATTCACTGTGGTCAGCGATTGGGCTGCCGATTGCAATAGCGATTGGCGAGAAAGGATTCCGTGCGTTTCTGGCGGGTGCGCACACCATGGACGAACACTTTCGAGAAGCACCACTTGAGCAGAACCTGCCTGTTCGACTGGCGTTGATTGACATCTGGTATCGCAACTTTTACGGCTTTACCAGCCGAAGCATCGCGCCGTACAGCCATCCGCTCAGGCGTTTGCCAGCTTATTTGCAACAGCTTGAAATGGAAAGCAACGGCAAGCGGGTAGACGCACAAGGCCAGGCGCTGCCGTTTGACACCGCGCCCGTGCTGTGGGGCGAGCCCGGTACCAACGGGCAACATGCGTATTTTCAAATGCTGCACCAGGGCACGTCGGTGATACCGGTTGAATTTATTGCTGTGAAACATGCGGCGCAGTCTTTGCCCGGCCATCAAAGCAAGCTTTTGGCCAATGTTCTGGCGCAAGCGCAAGCGTTGATGGTGGGTAAATCAGATGTGGGTGGTCACAAACATTTCACTGGTAGCAGGCCAAGCACGGTTTTGTTGCTTGACGAACTCACCCCTGCTAGCCTGGGTGCGCTGCTGGTGCTGCAAGAACACCGCGTTTTTGTCAGCGGCAGCATTTGGGGTATCAACAGCTTTGACCAGTGGGGCGTCGAACTGGGTAAGGTACTGGCTGCTGAAATAGAAGAACGCATGGTGTCGGGCAATGCGGACGGGCTGGACAGCTCAACGGCTGGTTTGCTAGGCAAGCTGCGAAGGGCTTAACACTTGGTCTGCGGGGCGCCGTAAGTGCCCTGCAAAATTCAGGCAGACGGGTTATCATCCGACGTTTAGACTTATTGGTCTTTACAAATTCACCATCGTCTGCATTTAAACCAAGGAGTATTTTTCATGAATCGTCGTGACCTGATCGTGGGCGGCTCAGCCGCAACCGCCGCTTATTTGGCTGGCAGCTTTATGCCGCTGATCGCGCAAAACGCGCCCGATTTTGGCTTGCCCAGCGTGGCACAAGTCGGATTTCGCAAGCAAAAACTCGGTGACATGGAAGTCATTGCGCTCAATGACGGCGTTGTCCGCAGGCCGCTGGCTGCCGAGTTTGTGCGCAATGCACCGCTGGCCGACGTTCAGGCGCTGCTTAAATCACAAAACCTGCCAACCGAATACATCGATATTCCTTTCACCGCGTTCTTGATCGTTGCCGGCAACCGCCGCACCCTGATCGAAACCGGCTTTGCAGACAACGGCGCGCCAACCACAGGCCGTTTGATGGCCAACCTGAACGCAGCGGGCTTCAAGGCTGACGACATCGACACGGTGATTTTGAGCCACTACCACGGTGACCACATCAACGGCGTGCGCAACAAGGCTGGCCAGCTGGTGTTCCCCAAAGCCAAAATCATGGTGCCTGCGGTCGAGCACGCCTTCTGGATGGACGACGCCCGCATGGCCGCTGCACCTGACGCGATGCGTGGCGCTTTCCAGAATGTGCGCAAGGTGTTCGCCGGTCTGTCAGCAGACCAGCTGGTGCAGTTTCAGGCGGGTCAGGAAGTGGTGCCCGGCATCACCAGCGTTGCCGCTTACGGCCACACGCCAGGTCATACGCTGTTTGTGGCGCAAAGCAAGGGTGAAAAGTTTGCCTACGTGGCTGACATCACCAACGTTCCGCAACTGTTTGCCCGCAACCCGGACTGGGCTGTGCAGTTCGACATGAACGCCGAGCAGGCACGCGACGTGCGCCGCAAGACGTTTGAAATGCTGGTCAAGGACAAAATGATGGCTGGCGGCTTTCACTTCCCGTTCCCAGCCTTTGGCCGCATCGAGACGATGGGCAACGGCTTTGAGTTCAAGCCAGTGGCCTGATCACTGCGCTGAAATATAAAAGCCTCGCATCGTGCAAACGGTGCGGGGCTTTTTGCATTGATAGGTTAGGCCAAATTCATCGCAACTCAATCCTGAGTAGCTGGCCCGCCTTCAAATCGGCCAATGCGCTCAAAATGTGTGGCGCAAACTTTAGAGCTGTCTCCACACGGTTGTTGGGCGCAATCAAAACGACATCCCCCACAGGCAAGTTGACGTTCTGCTGGTAAGGCAGATTTTGATCAAAGGTAATCAGCGCATCAAACTCCGCCAACTTCATGGCTGCAAGCAGTTCACCGTTAAAAAGCCCTGCAAATCCCGCTGTTTGTGCGCTGCGCACAAAGTGGCCTTGAATCAGAAAGCCGAGCGAACGAGGAACTGACTCATCAAGCAGAATGCGCATGACGCTCAGGCAGCCAGCAATGCCTGCTTGCTCGCTTCCAACACATTGACTGCCATCTCGTGAGTCACTGTCGGGAACTGATCTAAAAATTCATCCAGGCTGTCGCCAGCTTCCAGATAATCAAAGAGCGACTTGACGGGAACCCGCGTACCCGTAAAGCAAGGTGTACCGCTCATCAACATGGGATTTTGGGTGATGTATGGATGGGTCATATGTGAGTCTCTTAATATCAGCGAAGTGTAGCGCTGCCAGCTTTTTGTAGCTGATGCGCTGCCGATTTCAAACGAAGCAATTAAAAAGGCCACAGCAAAAAAGGCCGCAGTGTGCAGACGCTGGGGCCTTTTTTCCTTTTCATATGGATGGTTTTAAAAGTTGATTTACTGTATTCTTTCGGATACATTTAACGAATGAATGCATTTCACCGCACATCAGTATTTGACGAGTGGTTGACTTTGCTAAAAGACAAAACAGCTAAAGCGTTGATATTGAAGCGCATTCGCTCAGCCGAAGCGGGCAACTTGGGTGACTGCCAGCCAGTGGGTCAAGGCGTGAGTGAGATGCGCGTTCACTACGGGCCTGGCTACCGCGCTTACTTCACGCGTACAGGTGGTGTGGTGTACCTGCTGCTTTGCGGTGGTGACAAAAGCAGCCAGCAAAGCGATATTGCCGAGGCGATTGAGATAGCCAAATTGTTAAAGCAAAGGAAGCCGAAATGAAAACCAAATCAGCGCCGCTCAAAGCCTTGGCCAGCACCAAAGCTAAAGCCAGCAAAGCCATCAAAATCGAAACAGCACCCTTTGATGCTGCCGACTACCTGGACGACAACGAAACCATCGCTGCCTACCTGTCTGCTGCACTGACAGACCCAGACCCTGATGTGTTTTTGGTTGCGGTTAAAGACGTTGCCAGAGCCCGCGGTATGAGCCAATTGGCCAAAGACACCCAGCTAGGCCGCGAGAGTTTGTACAAGGCGTTAAGCGCCGGTGCCAAGCCGCGTTATGACACGATGATCAAGGTGATCAATGCTTTGGGTGTGCAGTTGCAGGTTGTGCCTGTGGTTGCTACTTCGTAGAAAGCATTCATTTTTAAGTACCATCAAACTCGATTGAAACATTTAGGGGAAAGATCAGTGTCACAACTAACAAGAAAATACATGAGCCGCGTGTACGAGGCCTTAGATAAGACCAGATTTAGCAGCGCAGTTTTTGAGATTACGTTCCCAGAGTCAGGCGAGTTGCTTTACGTCGCCAAACTGCAAAATACCAACTACTTTTTTTCGTTTACTGATGATGGTGTTGTTCGATCAAGGCCTGAAAATAACGTTCTTGAACATGCCGAACAGGGAATTTCGCTTGATTTATCTCTTCAATATCTGACAACTTGGGTAGGATTTGTACATGACGAATTGTCAGTTGTGCTTCCTGGCGAGTCAGGTGTTGACGATATTCTGGAATTATTAAAAAAGTTTTCTGGAAGCCAAGATACTGAAAATGCAACTGCCCGGTTCGATTACGCAGAGGTAGTGGATTTAACAAAAAAGCTTGAAGAGTTAGAGGCTAAGTTAAACGAATTGGTGGGCAAACATGAGCTAACCGAAGAGAGTCTGACGGCTCTCAGAGAGGCCATCTCAAATGCGAAAGAAGATTTACCTAATCTTCCTAAACAAGTTTGGTATCGAGTCGCAGCAGCCAAAATCGCAACCACAACAAAACAGGTCATTACATCCAAAGAGGGGCGAGCAATTGCCTATGAGAGCGCGAAGAAAATGCTTGGATTAGATTGAAAAAAGGCCACAGCGTTTGCACGCTGCGGCTTTTTTGAATTCCTGAATCAGCAAAAGCTGATTCAAAGCTGCATTACATATCCATGCCGCCCATACCACCCATGCCGCCCATACCGCCACCACCCATGCCGCCGCCTGGAGCGTCGTCTTTTGGTGCTTCTGCAATCATGGCTTCTGTGGTCAGCATCAGGCTGGCAACAGAGGCTGCGTTTTGCAGTGCGGTGCGGGTCACTTTGGTGGGGTCCAGGATACCCATTTCAATCATGTCGCCGTAGGTTTCGTTGGCTGCGTTGTAGCCGTAGTTGCCTTTGCCAGCCATCACGGCTGCCACAACAACCGACGCTTCGCCGCCGCCGTTGAACACGATTTCGCGCAATGGTGACTCGATGGCCTTCATGACCAGCTTGATGCCGGCGTCCTGGTCAGCGTTGTCGCCTTTGATGACGCCAGCAGTTTGCTTGGCGCGCAGCAGGGCAACGCCGCCGCCGGCAACAATGCCTTCTTCCACAGCAGCGCGGGTAGCGTGCAGGGCGTCTTCAACGCGGGCTTTTTTCTCTTTCATTTCGACTTCGGTGGCAGCGCCAACCTTGATCACGGCAACACCGCCGGCCAGCTTGGCCACGCG
>JANMIH010000293.1:0-3373 GCA_031375685.1 Polaromonas sp.
CGACTACGTGCACGACATCCCCGGTATCGAGCGCATCCGCTATGTGACCAGTCACCCGAATGAGTTCACGCAAAGCCTGATTGATGCCTACGAGAGGCTGCCCAAGCTGGTCAACCACCTGCACCTGCCGGTGCAACACGGCTCCGACAAAATTTTGATGGCCATGAAGCGCGGCTACACCGCCATGGAATACAAAAGCACCATCCGCAAACTGCGCGCCATCCGGCCCGACCTGGCCATGAGCAGCGACTTTATCGTTGGCTTTCCGGGTGAGACCGACGAAGACTTCGACAAGATGATGCGCCTGATTGACGACGTGGGTTACGACACCTCCTTCAGCTTCATCTACAGCCCCCGCCCGGGCACGCCAGCGGCCAATATCAAAGACGACACGCCGCACAGCGTCAAACTAAAGCGCCTGCAACACCTGCAAGCGACGATAGACAAAAGCGTAGAAGCCATCAGCGCCAGCCGCCTGGGCACCATCCAGCGCGTACTGGTCGAAGGGCCAGCGCGCAAAACCCCCAACGCCCTGTTTGGCCGGACAGAATGCAACCGGCCTGTGGTGTTTAGCGGGCCTGATCGCTTGATTGGCCAACTGGTGGATATCAGGATTACCGAGGCACCTATGCGGTCGCTGCGGGGTGAGGTGGTGACGGTTGATGAGGCTTTGGCTGTTTAGTTCAAACGATACGGGCGCGATTAGCTCTTGAATCAATAGCGGTTTAATTTGTGAAAATTGCCTGGCAACCCCGGCAAGCCGCACAAAGATAACGACGCTATGAGCTCAATAACTGATACTCAAACTAGCAACATCCACATGCACCACAGGCTTGCCCAGCGCCGCACTGGCAGCTCTTGCAAACTCCTGTGCGAACTTGGGCTCGGCAAATTTGGCTGGCCCCGCCGCTTGCGCTACCACGACCACCTTGTCTGCCGTCAGCAGCTTGCCAGTAGGCCGCAGGGGCTCGCAGCCCATTTGGGTGAATTGGTCGTCCAGCCACCAGCGTGCCACGTCGTGCGGCATCGGCTGCACTTCATTGAGGTCCATCCGCACAGGCGATTCGCCTTTGAAGGTGATGCTGACTTCGCTGCGCATAAATGACTCCAGATGGTTTTTAATAAGCTGATGGTCGGGCAAACGCGGCTTGCTGGGCAATCCGCGCAAACCCTCAAGACAACACAGTCCAAGCCTCGCGGGGTGACACAATTTTCATGTCGCCAGCGATGGTCTTGTCAGCCGCCCAGCCCAGCACTCTTTTGTCACCTGTCACAAACAGATCCATGCCGGCTGCAATAGCGGCAGCCACTAGGCGGCGGTCGTTGTCATCTCGGGGTTCGTGACAATCAGCAATCAACTGCGCCGCCTGAAAGGACGCATCAAATAAGTCGCAAGCGTTCAGAGTTTTAGGGAATTTGCGCTTTAAAACCTCATGCGCTTCAAGCTGAATCAGCAAGCTGCTGTACAACCCGCCGCGTTCAGCGCACTGCAAAACCAGTTCCTCACACAAGCCTGAATAAATCGTTGCAGACAGCCAGACGTTGGTGTCTAAAAAAACTTTCCTCTATTAGCTAAATGCAGCGTCTTGCAAGATGTCTTCCTCAGTCAACCACCCCGCGCGGCGTGCCAGCGGCGCAAGCTGGGCCTGGCTTTGCCGGAGCGACTCACGCAAGCGGTAGGCGCGCAAGGCGTCGCGCACGACCTCACTGCGTGACTTGCCCGCGCTGGCACACAAACCATCCAGGTTTTGCGCCTCGACGCTTGAGATTATGACGGTCAGTGTGGTTTGCATGGCAGGCTCCTGAAACCACCGGGGAAGTGATGGCTTGTACGACATTGTAATACGTCAGGCGAAAAATCGTTCCAATGCTGCGGTTTGCCATAGCTGCTTTGGGTAGCGCAGCAAGTATTACCTCAAGCCATGCGGGCATCGTTGGCGCTCGGGCTATGCGCGATCTGGCTTGTTGTGGCCCATACGCGTGTGAAGGTGACGCTGACTTCGCTGAGCGTGGCCGCCTCTGGGATGTTGATGACAGCCAGCTGATTCACAGATGCCATGCAGTAGCAATTGGGTCTACGATTTGATCGCTATTTAATTCATAGCTTCTTGCCCAACATTTAATTGGGCTGCAAGCTATTTAGCATCTTATATTGAAAGACCTGACCCCGATCTTCTTTCGTTATCCCTACATCCTGCGTACTGCGACTAAGCGATCTTAACGAAGTTACTTCTTCTTCGCAGCAACGCGCTGCGTTAAAGCTGAAGCAGCTACGGTCTTAACCGACTTGCTGCTACTGGGACTAGATAACAGCTTTGATGCAACTGAGGCAACCCGTTTAGAGGTTGTTTCATTAGCTATTTTCCTATTAAGCATATTCATATTCTTTCAAAATAAAACAAGTTTTGAATAAATTTAGAGCGTGACAATGCACGCCCAATTCGATATGATCAACCCATCAAGTCGTAATGCTTGATGGGCGATGTCCGTTGTGCTACCTCATCCCTGTAAATTGTCGGGACTCTATCTCCGTCATAAAACTGTTTGCAGGGGCAGCTGGGAAGCTCATTGGATACCTCCTTTCATAATTCATCCCTCTAAGGACGTAGTTACATCAGAAAGCCCTGTTGACGCAGGGCTTTCGCCTTTTTGGCTGTTTAATGACCAGCCTACTTTTCGGTCAGTAACAAACGTGTAGTCGCCACTTGTAGCGCCTAACGCTTGAGATACTGCAACTTGTTTGTTTTTGGCTTTGAATTCGATTCCGTCCGCATCAAGCAACTCAACAATCTTTACGGTTGGCAATGAGCCATTCTTTTCAATATAACCAGCCGCCAATTTGCGGACTGTCTGGCGAAATTGCACAGGCGCTACAGTCTGAATGAGTTGTTTTTTTTCAACGCTACCGTTAGCTACAGTATCTGTAAGACCCAACTCTTTAGCGAGCGCAGCAGCTTTTTTCTCAGCTTCAATATACGCATTGAGCTTATCAATTCGCACTTGCTCCAAGCGTATGCGCTCCTGAGATGCTTGTTGTTCTGCTACAGCTTTGTCAAAAATAGTGTTCATGTCATTAGCCCGTTTTCAGTGATTGTATCACGAGCTTATGAGTATGCAACTATCGCTAAAAAGTCCATAAGTACTGAGATTGCATACATGTTTTTTAACCTAAAGGACCAGTAATCATTAAAAAGATCAAGTGCGGCTAGGATTTTCAGTACCAGATTTAACAAGCGCGAGCAAGGTCAATACGCGCCAAGCTAAAATTTAGTTAAATCTAGCGCAAGATGAGCTTATAGCCCAATTACAGGGACTTCCCATAAAGTCAACCGAGGGTGTTGAATAAACACTTCTTGGTGACGGTATTTCTCAG
>JANMIH010000364.1:0-4309 GCA_031375685.1 Polaromonas sp.
GCGCATTCAGCTCGTTGAAGTGATTTGGGAAAGCATTGCAGCCTTCCCCAATGCTATCGAAGTTTCACCTGAACTTAAGTCCGAGCTCGAAGCGCGTTTGGCCGACTTTGAGAGAAACCCAGAAGTCGGCTATTCCTGGGATCAAGTAAAAGCCCATTTGAAAAGCGGCTCGTGGCGTACCGCTTGAAGTTTTCCGGTCGCGCCGTTCGCGAAATTGGCGAAGCGTTCGATTGGTATGAGGAGCAAAGTAAAGGGCTGGGCTCTGAATTTGAGTTGGCTTTTGAACTTCAGCTCAAGCGCCTTGAGCAGGTTCCGCTTTTGTACGCAGAAACTATTCCGGGCGTACGTCGCACACTTCTTCCACGGTTTCCATATGGTGTCTTCTACACGGTCAAGAACGATTTGATTTACGTGCTGGCCGTCATTCACAATGCGCGCAATCCTCGGCGGTGGCCGAGTGAACGTGCCCGTTAACCGGTCTGTCCACCGGACGCTTTGCGGCGGTGAATTTCGACGTTAAACCTCATGACGCCCCAACAAAAAAGCAACTGAGCTACGCCAAGGACCGCCGGAATACATACGGCGAGATCAAGCAGGTGCAATGCGCAACGTTCGGTTCATATTCCCATTAATCCGCTCATATTTTCATAGCTGTTAGCGCATATACCCATTGGTTAAAAGGCCTAAAATATAGGTAGAAATAACCTGAAAACAGAGTTTTGAGTCGGCCAGCCGATCAAAACCCAGTCAAATAGCTACTTGGAACCCAAAAAACAGCCGTTTCAGGGTATAAAAAGTGCCTCCAAGCCAATGAATATATACGCAAAATGCTACTTAATTAATAGCGTTTAAAAACCAGCGCCAAGCCCTCAATCCCCAGCCGTCAAGCGCTTCGGTGTGATCTCCACCGAATCTGCCGTGGTGCTCATCCACACCGTACCGTCTTGCACCGTCACTTGCAGTTGCATGCTGCGTTCAGCCAGCTTGGCCAGCGTCTGGCTTTGCGCGGCTTCGATTTGCCACACCACCAGGTTGCTGGCGCGGGTGAGTTTGGTTTCTATGCCTTTCCACCACACGGCGGTGCTGCTTGAAAAGCTGTAGGCTGTGACGCGCTCAGCCCGGCCTGCGGCTTTCATCAGGCGTTTGTCGTCGGGCTGGCCCACGTCTATCCAGTGCAATATCTGGTCGGTGTAGTCTTTGTGCCAAAGGGCGGCTTCATCGACGTCCCACAGGTCTTTGGCAAAGTCGAGTTTGCCGTTTTTGTCGTCTGCGGGCACGTTCAGGGCAAACGCCAGCAGGCGAATCATCATGCGTTCGTCGGCTTCTGACGGGTGGCGGGCAATGATGACGTTGTGGTCGGCGTAAACGCCGCGGTCCATGTCGGCGATGGCCAACTGGGCTTTGTAGATGGTGGCTTTGAGTGCCATGGGGCTGATCTTTTGTAAAAACGGAAGTCCGTATTGGAACAGAGCGCCGCCCCGGCAGGGTTTGGCACCACTGGCTATAGTGGGTTCATGTCTATCAAGTTGTCCGTTCTCGACCAGTCTGTGGCTGCCACTGGCCGCACTGAAGATGCGTCCATCCGCCAAACGCTGGCGCTGGCCCAGCATGCGGAAGCCCTGGGTTTTCACCGTTTTTGGGTCAGTGAACACCACAGCCACCCGAGCATTGTGGGCTCGGCCCCTGAAGTATTGATGGCCGCCATTGCCGCCATCACCAGCCGCATCCGCATTGGCAGCGCGGGCGTGATGCTGCCGCATTACGCGCCGCTGAAGGTGGCTGAACAATTCAGGGTACTTGAAGCGCTGGCCCCTGGCCGGATTGACTTGGGAGTGGGCCGCGCGCCGGGGTCCGACATGCGCACAGCGCGGCTCTTGCGGCAAAGCCCGCAGCAGTCGAGTGACGACTTTCCGATTCAGGTGCGCGAATTGCAGGCGTGGGTATCGGGCATTGACTTGCCAGAGAGTCACCCCGGCCGTGGCGTGACCGCCAACCCGACCGGGCCGACCAGCCCCACGCTGTGGATGCTGGGCAGCTCGGACTACGGTGCGCAACTGGCCGCGCACTACGGTTTGCCCTATGCGTTTGCGTACTTTATTACTGACGGGCAGGGCGCGCAGCAAGCGCTTGACTTGTACCGGCAGCTGTACCGCCCCAGCGCTTTGCACCCCAAGCCGCAAGCGGTGCAGTGCGTGTGGGCGCTGGCCGCTGATACTGAGGAAGAGGCTTTGCACCATTTCTCAGGGCGTGAACGCTGGAAGCTGGACAGAAACCGGGGCGCGATTGGGCCGCTGCCGTCACCTGAAGAAGTTGCAGCGCGGCCGTACAGCGCGGCAGAGCAAGTGCAAGTTGATCAACTGCGGGCCAACGCGCTCGTCGGCAGCGGTGCGCATGTAGCTGCCAAGCTGCGGGCGTTGGCTGAATCGCTGGAGGTTGATGAGCTGGTTGTCATTACCTGGACGCACGACCCGGCGGCACAACGGCGCTCTTATGAATTGCTGGCGCGAGAGTTTTTATAATATGTGTGCTTATCAGTCACCCAACAACCAAAGAGACAAACCACCATGACCACCAAACTCTTCAACACCGCCATCGCTGGCAGCCTGCCCAAGCCCGCGTGGCTGTCAGAAACCAACAAGCTCTGGCCGCAGTGGAAGGCTGAGGGCGAAGAGCTCAAACAAGCCAAGGCAGACGCCACGCTGCTGTGGATCAAAGCGCAAGAAGATGCCGGGCTGGACGTGATTGGTGACGGCGAGCAGTCGCGCCAGCATTTTGTGCATGGCTTTTTAGAGCAGGTTGAAGGCATTGACTTTGATCACAAAGTCAAAATGGGCATCCGCAACAACCGCTACGACGCGATGGTGCCGCAGGTGGTGTCAACCCTCAAGTTAAAAGGCCGCGTGCATGCCACTGAGGCACAACTGCTGCGCGCCCACACCAGCAAAAAAATCAAGTTCACACTGCCCGGCCCGATGACGATTGTGGACACTGTGTCTGACCAGTTTTATGGCGACAAAGTCAAAATGGCGATGGCTTTCGCTGAGCTGTTGAACCAGGAAGCGCTGGCGCTGCAAGCGGACGGCGTGGACATCATTCAGTTTGACGAGCCCGCCTTTAACGTCTACATGAAAGAAGCGGCTGACTGGGGCGTCAAGGCGCTTGAAGTTGCCGCACGCGGCTTGACCTGCACCACTGCAGTTCACATTTGCTACGGCTACGGCATCAAGGCCAACGACGACTGGAAGAAAACACTGGGCGACCAGTGGCGGCAATATGAAGAGGTGTTGCCTGCGCTGGCCAAAAGCAGCATCCAGCAGGTCAGCCTGGAGTGCTACCACTCGCATGTGCCGCCGCACTTGATGGCGCTGCTCGAAGGCAAGGACGTGATGGTTGGCGTGATCGACGTGGCCAGTGACGAGATTAAAACACCTGAGCAGATTGCCGACACCATTGGCAAGGCGCTGGAGTATGTGCCCAAAGCCCGCCTGATACCGTGTACCAATTGCGGCCTGGCGCCGATGAGCCGCGAGATTGCGATCAAGAAATTGCATGCATTGGGTTTAGGCGCGGCCCTGGCACGCGAACGCTACGCTTGAAACTTCACCATGAGTCACGACCACAGCCATCCGCATCAGCATCCGCACGAACCCGCCTGGAAACACGACGGCGTCCGCGTCGTGAAGGCAACCCAGCTTGACGGCAATACCGCGCAAACGCCTGGTATGGACAGAAAAGCGGCGGTCAACTTTGCCCGCATGGGGGCGCAAAAGCTGTGGGCGGGGACGGTCACGATTCATGCCAATGCCAAAACCGGCGCGCATCACCATGGTCACCTGGAGAGCGTGATTTACGTGATCAAAGGCCAGGCAAGAATGCGCTGGGGTGAGCAACTGGAGTTCACGGCCGAGGCGGGGCCAGGCGACTTTATTTACGTGCCGCCGTATGTGCCGCACCAGGAAATCAACGCCAGCCCCACCGAGCTGCTCGAATGCGTGCTGTGCCGCAGTGACGGTGAGGCCGTGGCTGTGAACCTGGACATTGCGCCGGTTGAAAAGCCTGATACTGTGCTCTGGATTGACCCCACCCATCCGCAAGGCGGCGTTTAATTGAACGAGAAAGCAAACCCATGAAAGCCATCTGGAACGGCGCAGTCATTGCGCAAAGTGACACCACCGTGGTGCTGGAAGGCAACCACTACTTTCCTGAAGCGTCGCTGAACCGTGACTTCGTCACCTTCAGCAACCACCACACCATGTGCGCCTGGAAAGGCCAGGCCAGCTATTACTCTTTGCTTGTCAATGGTGAGATG
>JANMIH010000365.1:0-5539 GCA_031375685.1 Polaromonas sp.
GATGAGAAGCAGTTGAAAGAACTTCACATTCGTCTGCGTGCGCCAGCGGCGGCCTAGTCTTCATTTGTGAAAGCTGGCAACGGCAGGTAGTGGGGAGTCATGAAGAACTTCAAGTTGTCATTGGCTGTGCCTTCAGGACGGGCACGAACAATGCCTTTGACCTGAATGCAAAACTCATTGCGCACGCCTTCGGCGGTGGTGAACATGTCAGCACGGTCAGGGTCGCACACCACCTGCACATAGCCTTCGCGATCGCGCAAATCAACAAAAATAACGCCACCGTGGTCGCGTCTGCGATTGACCCAGCCACACAGGGAAACGGTTTGCCCCATCAGGGCTTCGGTCACCAGACCGCAATAGTTTGAGCGCATTTGTGAAGTCATGGATAAATGATTATTTTGGTTTGTAAGTAGCAGCACTGCCTGGGACGACAACGCCCATGGAGATGACATAGGTCAGGGCTTCATCAACGCTCATTTTGAGTTCGATGCAGTCTTCTCGTTTGAGCATCACAAAGTAGCCACCGGTCGGATTGGGCGTTGTGGGCACATAGACGGTCAAATAGTCGCCAGTCAAGTGATTCATCACATCTCCACCTGGCGTGCCGGTTTGGAAGGCGATTGTCCATACACCTGGGCGTGGCCACTGAACCAGCAAAGCTTTGCGGAAGGCGTTGCCGTTTTCTGAAAACAGAGTGTCTGAGACCTGTTTGACGCTGGAATAGATTGAACGAACGATAGGGATTCGACCCAGAAGCGCATCCCACCAACTAACGAGTTTTTTACCCAGAAAGTTACTCGCTACCGCGCCAATGGTGAGCACGATGGCCAAAGCCAGCAGCACGCCAAAACCTGGAATATGAAAGCCGATCAGCTTGTCAGGATGCCACTCACCCGGCAGGATTTGCAGGGTTTGGTCCAGCGTGGCGATGAACCAGTTCAGAAGCCATGCGGTGATGGCCAACGGGACCAGCACCAACAAGCCGGCCAGTAACCATCTGCGAATGGCGGCCATCATGCGGCAGCCTTGGGAACTGGCGCTGGACTGGCAGCAGGTGCAGAAGAAGGGGCTGGCGCGGCAGTCACAGCGGATGGTTCAGACTTCGCAGCAACAGCAGTGGTATTTGCGTTTGCAGGCGCGTCTGCTTTGTCAGCGCTGCCAGATTCTTTGGACTTGTCACCGCCGCCTTTGCCATCGCGAAAATCTGTCACGTACCAGCCCGATCCCTTGAGCTGAAAACCAGCCGCCGTTAGCTGCTTTTTAAAGGCTGGCGCGCCACATGCCGGGCAGTCAACCAGAGGGGCGTCTGACATTTTTTGCAAAACATCTTTGCTATGCCCGCAGGATTCGCATTTGTAGGCGTAAATTGGCATGGTTTGGGGGACTGTTCAGTTGGATGCGTCATCAGGTGACCTGATATCTGCAAAGCCTTCAATTATAAGGCTTGACCTAAAAAATCCTCACCCTTAGCAGCACTTGCATGGCGATCAGCCCAAGCAAAAAACCAACCCCGCCATAAATAATGCCTTGCAGCAATTTATTGGTGCGTTTTTGCTCGGCCAGCAATTCCAGCAAGCCGCGTTGACTGGCATCGGGCTGGCGCTTCAGGTAGTCTGACAAAAGCCGGGGCAACGCTGGCAGCAGTTTGGCGTACGAGGGCGCTTCGGCCTTGAACTGAGACAGCAGTTTTTCTGGGCCAACCTGCTCAATCATCCATTTTTCCAGGAATGGTTTGGCGGTACTCCACAGATCCAGATCGGGGTCCAGTTCACGCCCCAAGCCTTCAATGTTAAGCAGTGTTTTTTGCAACAGTACGAGTTGCGGCTGAATCTCGACATGAAAGCGGCGCGAGGTTTGAAACAGACGCATCAGCACCAGTCCCAGCGATATTTCTTTGAGCGGCCTGTCAAAGTACGGCTCGCAGCAGGCCCGAATGGCAGACTCCAGCTCGTCTACGCGAGTCGTTGCAGGCACCCAGCCGGACTCGATGTGCAGCTCGGCCACACGCTTGTAGTCGCGCCTGAAAAAAGCGCTGAAGTTTTGCGCCAGGTACTCTTTATCAACCTCGGTCAATGTACCGACGATGCCAAAGTCGAGTGAAATGTAACGGCCAAAAGTAGCCGGCTCGAGGCTGACCTGAATGTTGCCAGGGTGCATGTCCCCATGAAAAAACCCGTCGCGAAACACCTGGGTAAAAAAGATTGTCACGCCGTCGCGTGCGAGTTTTTTCATGTCCACGCCCGCGTCGCGCAGCCGCTGGGTCTGGCTGATCGGCACGCCCTTCATGCGCTCCATGACCATCACGTCGGGCATGCAGTAGTCCCAGATCATCTCGGGAATCATCACCAGATCAAGCCCTGCCATGTTTCGACGCAACTGGGCCGCACTGGCGGCTTCGCGCAACAAGTCCAACTCATCGTGCAGGTATTTGTCGAACTCGGCCACCACTTCGCGCGGCTTCAATCGTTTGCCATCGGCTGACGCACCTTCGACCCAGCCCGCCATCATGTGCATCAGCGCCAGGTCCTTTTCAATCGCTGGCTTCATGTTGGGCCGCAGCACCTTGACGGCGACTTCACGTCCCTTCCCGTTGGCGTTGTCAGGCAACACAGCGAAATGTACCTGTGCAATCGACGCACTGGCAATCGGTGTGTGCTCAAAACTGGCAAAAATCTTGTCCAGCGGACGGCCAAATGATTTTTCAATCATGGCAACGGCCAATGACGATTCAAACGGCGGCACGCGGTCTTGCAGCCTGGCCAGTTCGTCGGCTATGTCTGGCGGCAACAAATCACGGCGGGTCGACATGACTTGGCCAAACTTGACAAATATGGGGCCCAAACTCTCAAGTGCCTCACGCAGCCGCTCGCCGCGTGGGGCACGCAAATCACGCCCGACAGAGACGATGCGTTTGAGCAGCTTGATCCAGGGCTTTTCAAAGCTGGCCAGCACCAACTCGTCCAGACCAAAACGCAGCACCGTCCAGACGATAAACGTGCCCCTGAAAATACGGCTCA
The DNA here is from genome assembly GCA_031375685.1 of Polaromonas sp. Classification (GTDB taxonomy): domain Bacteria; phylum Pseudomonadota; class Gammaproteobacteria; order Burkholderiales; family Burkholderiaceae_C; genus Polaromonas. The sequence goes on from JANMIH010000365.1 coordinate 3,018, forward strand.
TGAAGTGGCCTTGACAACACTGTCAGTTGCAGGTTTAAAAGGGCTACCGGGCGCAGTCATCAAAAACGACTGGACAGCCTGACCCGCTCGCCTGGCAGCATCCGCCATGGCATGAGCGGGTATGTCACCCACCACACGGGACAAGTCTTCTTCAAAATCCCAACGCAAATTTTCAGCCAGCCAACCCAGCTCGGCTGCCAGTTGCACATCGCCTTCAATTTTCACGGGTGGCGGCTTGCCAGCCATGGTCGATTGAAGCAACGTCAAAGGTGAGTCAACGGCCACAGCCATCAGCAAATCAGGCTTGGCAGCAGAGCTGGCCAAGTCCAGAAGCCCCGCAGGCGTGATCAGCAGATCAAGAGCGAACAAACCCCAGCGAATGTGCAGCACACTGCCTTTTTTGCGGGCCAGCCGGTCTTGGGCTTCTTTTTCCTGCATCAGGACATGATTTAGAAAAAGCACCAGGCGCTGTTGCGTCTCGCTGACCACCCATGAGGGGGGCTGAAAACGGGTGGCGAGGGACTCCAGAAAAGAAAAAGGGAACGTGTTGGTCATACGTTCCCGATTTTCTCTTATAAACCGCCCTGAATGGGCAGAAACCTTTTTATTGCAACGCCTGAACTCCGGCGACCAACCAGCCGCCACTGCCATGACGTGGCTTGGTCATGTTCCACACCTCGCGGAACGGGCTGGCGCCAGCCGATACGTCCTCACGAATCATGCCCGAGAACTCGACGCTGGCCATGTAGAAATTGGCAAGATTCTCAATGCCCAACAGCTTGGCGTCCAGCATTTGCACCTCAGTCTTGTTCACGCCCTCACCGGTGTGGGACTCGCGCTCTGCCAATTGCGTCTTGATTTCACTGAGCATGTCGTCGGTCATCATGGCGCGCAGGCTGTTGATGTCTGAGCGATCCCAGGCATCTTGAAGCGTCATGAAGTTGGCTTTGCAGGCCTTGAGGAAGCCGTCCGCATCAAAGTCAGCAGGCACACCCCATGACTGCGAACCCGACAAGCCCGAGCCAATCATGGAGCCGGCATCTGTGGATTTACCTGCATCAAAAGCCATGCTGTTGCGCTCCCAGGGACGCGCTGATGCATCGTTGCCGACGTTCTCAGGACTGTAGCTGCGCGGCGTGGTGGCGTTACCTGCACCCTGCATGGCGAATGGCGACTGGTTTTGGGCGTGGTTGCCGCCCTTCATCTTTCGCATCACGAAGCCAATGATCACAACTGCCACCAGCGCCAGCAAGGCAAACATCATGATGTTGGCCATCGCACCGCCCAAACCGAGGGAGGAAGCCAGCCAGGCCAAACCCAAACCGGCAGCCAGGCCGCCCAGCATCGCGCCCCAAGGTTTTTTGGGTGCAGCAGCGGCGGCACCAGCAGCCGCAGGAGCAGCGGGTGTAGCGGGTGCGGCTTCTCGCTTCGTCACGTTGGACGATTGCTGGCCGACAGATTTACCGCCACCCATGCGCTTGGCGGCCTCGGCTTGTGAGCCAGCCAGTGTCATGGTGACGGCCAGCGCACAAGAAACAATGACGGACCAGAATTTCATGACATCTCCTTGAACAAAAAAATTAATACAAACTATTCAACACTTGATTGCAACATGCAACGCCACAACCCCACCCGACAGGTTGTGATAGTCCACATGGCCGAAGCGGCTTTTGAGCATCATGGCCTTGAGTGCATTTTGGTCAGGATGCATGCGAATCGACTCCGCCAGATATTGATAACTGGCATCGTCATTGGCCACCAGCTTGCCCAGCTTAGGCAATACCTTGAATGAATACCAATCGTAAATTTTTGTCAACGGCTTGGCCACCTTGGAAAACTCCAGTACCAGCAGCTTGCCGCCGGGTTTAAGGACGCGGTTCATTTCCAAAAGAGCGGCGTCTTTGTGGGTCATGTTGCGCAATCCAAAAGCGACGGTGACCACATCAAAATACCCGTCGGCAAAGGGCAGGTGCTCGGCATCGCAGGCAAGCGTTGGAATGCTGACACCCGCATCGAGCAACCGGTTGCGACCTTCGCGCAGCATGGCTTCATTGATGTCGGTGTGAACGACCTGTCCGTTTGAACCCACTTTGGGGGCAAACGCCAGCGCCAAATCACCAGTGCCGCCCGCAATGTCCAGCACCCGCTGGCCGGGTTTGACGTTGGCTACCAACACGGTGTAAGCCTTCCAGACGCGGTGCATGCCGACCGACATCAGGTCGTTCATCACATCGTATTTGGACGCGACCGAATCAAACACGCCGCGCACTGCTTTGGCCTTGTCTTTTTCGTCGACAGATTGAAAACCTAATTGGGTTGTGGTCATGTGTTGAATGCTAGAGGGCGCAAGCCCTTTGAATGGCGACAACCCTAGCGCAAATCAGGGGATTGACGAATTTTGTGAAGAAAAAACAACAAACGGTGCTAAAGCGCATCAATGGCTGCTGCAACTGTGGCCGCCCGCGACCTTCATCGGTGCGTCACGCGACATGCCAGCGGCTTCAAGCCGGCGGTTGTAGTCG
>JANMIH010000397.1:0-2179 GCA_031375685.1 Polaromonas sp.
TTGGCAAGCACTGGATGCTGCCGCCGCTATGGCAATTCTTGCTGGCCACACCCGTGCAGTTTGTACTGGGGGCGCGCTTTTACAAAGCCGCGTGGGGCGCAGTAAAAGCATTCACGGGCAACATGGATTTGCTGGTGGCACTGGGCACCACGGCGGGTTGGGCGCTGTCGATGTGGCTCTGGCTGACGGCTGAATCCGGTGCCATGGTGCACCTGTACTTTGAAGGCTCGGCCATCGTCATCACGCTGGTGCTGCTCGGCAAGTGGCTGGAGGCGCGCGCCAAGCGGCAAACCACATCGGCCATCAGGGCGCTGCATGCGCTGCGGCCTGATGTGGCGCATTTGCTGGGCACCGATGGCGAGGTCGATGTACCCGTGGCGGAGGTGCTGGTGGCCGACCAGTTGGTGGTCAAGCCCGGTGAGCGATTCCCGGTAGACGGCACGCTGCTTGAAGGCCATACCCAGGTCGATGAGTCGATGCTGACAGGCGAGTCGCTGCCGGTGACCAAAGACATCGGCGGCAAGCTGACAGGGGGCTCTATCAATGGTGATGGCCGGGTGGTGATGCAGGTCAGCGCCGTAGGCAGCGCCACTGTGCTGGCGCACATCATTGCGCTGGTTGAGGACGCGCAAGCCGCCAAAGCGCCGATTCAACGTCTGGTCGACCAGGTCAGCGCCGTGTTTGTACCCGTGGTGCTGGTCATAGCACTGGCCACGCTGCTGGGCTGGTGGCTAACGGGCCATGCGTTTGAGCTGGCGCTGATTCATGCGGTGGCCGTATTGGTCATTGCCTGCCCCTGCGCCTTGGGTTTGGCCACGCCTGCCGCCATCATGGCGGGTACGGGTGTGGCGGCCAAAAACGGCATTCTGATCAAAGACGCACAAGCGCTGGAGTTGGCGCACAAGGTCGATGTGGTGGCTTTTGACAAAACTGGCACCCTGACGGTGGGCCAACCCAAACTGACTGCGCTGGTCGTACCGTCGGGTATGGATGAGCTGGAGGCGCTGCGCATGGCCGCCAGCCTGCAAAGTGGCAGTGAACACCCGCTGGCCAGAGCCGTGGTCAATGAAGCCAAACAAAAAACCGTATCGATTGAAATGCCCACGCATGTCAGCGCCGTGCCTGGCCGGGGCACTGAGGGCAGCGTTGGCGCGCGCAGCTTTTTGATCGGCAGCCTGCGCTGGATGGACGAGTTACACGTTGACGTGAGTGCCGGGGCCGTCCAAGCCGCAGCGTTACAGGGGCAGGGAGCCACCGTGTCGGCCATGACCGAGCGCACAGCCACTGGCCTGGTGCTGCGCGCGCTGATGGCCTTTGGCGATGAACCCAAGCCAGGGGCCAAGGAGGCGCTGGCCGCCTTGCGGGCGCGCGGCATCAAAACCGTGATGATCTCTGGCGACAACCGTGGCGCGGCTGAAGCCATGGCACGCCGCCTCGGTTTGCGGCCAGAAGAAGGCGAAGTCATGGCTGAGGTGCTCCCAGGTGACAAGGTAGCCATCGTGGTCAAGCTGAAGGAGGGCGGCCACACAGTCGCCATGGTGGGTGATGGGGTTAACGACGCGCCCGCATTGGCCGCCGCAGATGTTGGCATGGCCATGGCAAATATTGGCGGTGGGGGCACTGACGTCGCCATGCACGCCGCAGGTATCACGCTGATGCGCGGCGACCCACTTCTGGTGGCCGCAGCGCTTGACATTTCAGCCCGCACAGTCGCCAAAATCAGGCAAAACCTGTTCTGGGCCTTTGCCTATAACGCCGCCGGCATTCCGCTCGCGGCACTGGGTTTTTTAAACCCGGTACTCGCGGGCGCGGCCATGGCCATGAGCTCGGTCAGCGTCATGAGTAACGCGCTGCTTCTCAAGCGCTGGAAGCCCAAGTGAGTTGCAAGAGGTTGTAGCCCAAAAAATAAGGGCGCATACAGTTCATAAAACTGTCGCGCCCTGTGGCTCTTTCAAGCACTCGGTCAATGGACCGTTCAGGTTTAGAACCTGTAACGCAAGCCCAGGCTGGTGGTGTTGATCTTGTCGCGGTTACCACCAGCAAACTTCAGGTTGTACTCGTCGTATTGCAACACGGCTGAAAGTTGCGGGCTGAACATGAACTCAGCGCCGATTCCATACGAACCGCCCCAGCCTGTTTCTTTGCCAGCGACGACGCCAGAGGTGATGTTGGACGTGAC
>JANMIH010000398.1:0-2777 GCA_031375685.1 Polaromonas sp.
ATGGGAATGGCGGCCAGGCACCACCAGACGGCGGGTACGCGCCATGCGTCCAGGCCAATCGATGCAACGGCGGCGGCCAGCTGGCCCATGGACAAGGTGACGTGTCGCACATCCAGCGGCAGCCCCAGGAAGCCCAGCACGGGCGGCACCAGCCCCAGCATCAAGCCCAGCGAAATGTTACCGGCCAGCCCACTGATGTTGTGGCGCAGCGAATGCGCCCAGCGGTCAGCGCGTGCGGCGCCCAAGGCCGCGGTCAGGCGCGGGTTGTAGCGCAGCGCCGAGTCCAGCCGGTGCAGCACAAACCAGTTTTCGGTCAAGCCCGCAATCAGGATGGAGGCAAACAGCAGGGTGCCTGTAAACGCGGCAAACAACCACACCACCGGGTTCAAAAGGCTCAAGCTGTCCAGCACTTTTTGCGCCACATCGGGCGCCAGCAGCGGCTGGCCACTGAGCGCGAACCACGCGGTGCACAGCGCCAGCACGCAGGGTGCCACCATGCCCACATTGCCCAGTACGGCGGCTACTTGCGAGCGCACCAGGTGCACCACTTCGTTGACAAACTCTTCAACGGCCCACGGGGCCTCCAGCTCTTTGAGTTTGGCGGCCATGGCTGGTGCGGTCATCGCAGGTTGCTTGGTGGCCAGTGTCCAGTGCATGAGTTGAATGAAGACAAAGCTGGCGGCGTACATGGCGCCCGCCCACATGCCGCCCCAGAAGGCCGACAGGCCCCACGCAGCAATGGTGAATTTGAGCAGGGTGGTCAGCGCCGTCGCCGCACCGCCCCCAGCCGCTTTGCCCAGCATGGCGCGGTACTCGGCCGCAGTGCGGGTGATGTAGTGCTCGCCTGTTTCTGCGCTGCGCTCGGCCACCTTGGCCGCCAGCAGCGAGGTGCTGGCCGAGACCAGCGCGCGCAGTGAGCGCCGCTCCCGGTTGCTTTGGACCAACTGCGCCAGCAGACGCGTGGCGCTGGTGTGCGGCGTGGCCGACAGCAGGCAGTCCATGAGCATGCGCACGCGCAGCACCCGCTCGCGCAACTGACGCAGCATGAACACCAGACCCACCGAAATGCCGTGCTCGGCCAGGTGTGGGTACACGCTGGCGGCGGCGGCGCGGCAGGCTTCCAGTCGGGCTTTGAGCTGCTCGGTGGCGGCGTCGAGCGCGCGCAACGCCGAGCCGTCTGCATCACGGTCAATGCGTAAAAAAGCTGCACGAAACTGCGCCACATCGCCGGTGAGCGCGTGAAACGGCTGCGTTTCCAGAGCCGGCGCGCTCATGCGTTGGCGCAGTTCCGGGGTAAAGCCAGTGGCACAAATATGGCTGGTGCAATAGGTGATGGCCTCCAACAGCTCGCGCTGCCAAAAGGAGATACCCGACCGTATGCCAGGGTGCGTCAAGCCTGATGCCGCGGCTGGCGTTGCATCCCGGCGGTTCAGCAGGCTGGCCACACGGGCCAGCGTGGCGTCATCCAGCGCACCCAACCAGGCGGCGTCGCGTGCGTCGTGCAGGGCCAGAGCAAACAACTGGGAGGCGTCGGTTGTCTCGGGTGTGCCCGGCAGGAGCTTGTGGCGCAAACGGTCCAGCATCGCGCTGAAAAAAGCGGTGTTGGGGGCAAACCCAAAGTCGGCCAGCAGCGCGGTGAGATCCATCGACTCTGCCATCACGTGCCAGGCGTCGGCAAACCGGGTTTTCAGCTCGGGCTGGGCATCCAGCGCATCCAGCAGCAACTGCACGCGGCTGACCGCTGCGCTTGGCAAGGCCTCGCGCCCACGCAGCCAGGCCAGCAGCGCAATCAGCCACAGGTTGCGCTGCGGCAGGGGCGCGTGCGGGTCGAGCGCGGCGAGCAGGCTGTCCAGCGTTTGCATGGGCACGTGTTGAGTCAGTGCAGCACCCGGGCGTTGTCGCCGCCTGCGTCCAGCACAAACGCGGGTATGTCCACGTCAAACCGGTGCCCGTCTTCCCCCACGCAAAAGTAGCTGCCGTGCATGCTTCCGTGCGGTGCGCGCAGCTGGGTGCCGCTGGTGTATTGGAATGACTCGCCCGGTTTGAGCAGAGGCTGGTGACCCACTACCGCCAAGCCTTTGATCTCGTCGGTGTGACCACTGGCGTCGCTGATGACCCAGTGGCGTGAGATCAGCTGGCCCGTGTTGGTAATGGTGACCGTGTAGGAAAAGCTGTAAATGTTTTGCGCCGGGTCTGACTGCTGGGGCAGGTATTGCGGCTGCACGGCGACGGTGAATTGGTGTGTGCTCATACCGGGCATGTTAGCGGGCGCGCGTGGCGTAAGCCATGAGAGAACAACCCGTCACAACTGAGAGAATTGGCGCATGAGCACATCCACCACCTACCGCATCGCCCCCTCCATCCTCTCAGCCGACTTTGCCCGCCTGGGCAACGAGCTGCGCGACGTGATTGCCGCCGGGGCTGACTGGATTCACTTTGACGTGATGGACAACCATTACGTACCCAACCTTAGCTTCGGTCCCATGATCTGCGCCGCGCTCAAACCGCATGCCAAGCGCGCCGATGGCACACCGGTGCCCATGGACGTGCATTTGATGGTGCAACCGGTGGACGCGCTGGCGGCCGCTTTTGCCGATGCCGGTGCGGACTACATCAGCTTTCACCCCGACGCCTCTCCCCATGTACACCGCAGCGTGCAGGCCATCAAGGCCAAAGGTTGCAAGGCCGGGCTGGTGTTCAACCCGGCCTCGTCCATGGACGTGCTGGACTGGGTGATGGACGACATCGACCTGATCCTGATCATGAGCGTCAACCCC
>JANMIH010000443.1:0-2232 GCA_031375685.1 Polaromonas sp.
CCTGTTGCTGGCGCGCGGCGATCTGGACTCGCTTGAAGCCCGCCTCAAGCAGGCCGTGCAGCAAAGCACCCGTTTGCCTGCTGATCGTTTGGCCAACGCCCGTATTCGCCTGGAGTTGCTCAATCCTGCGCTCGTCCTCAAGCGTGGCTATGCCTGGTTGTCGACGCTGGAAGGCGAGGCCGTCACCCGCGCTGGGCAAACCCGTACAGGACAGGCATTGCGCGCATCCCTTATGGACGGAGAGGTCGATTTGACCGTTTCAAGCCCGCGTCTGATTTAGTTTTTACAATTTGTCTGTTAAGCTTTTTTTATCTGTTTCACGCAATTTCATCCATCACACCACAAGGAAACCTCATGGAACATCAACTCCCCCCACTGCCTTACGCCATCGACGCGCTGGCTCCCAACTACAGCAAGGAGGCGTTTGAATACCACCACGGCAAGCACCATAACGCCTACGTTGTAAACCTGAACAACCTGCAAAAGGGCACTGAGTTTGAGGCCATGACACTGGAAGAAATCGTCAAAAAGTCCAGCGGCGGCGTCTACAACAACGCAGCGCAAATCTGGAACCACACTTTCTTTTGGAGTTGCATGAAACCTGCTGGCGGCGGTGAACCGACGGGCGCGCTGGCTGCAGCCATCAACGCCAAGTTCGGCTCTTACGCGGCGTTCAAAGAAGCTTTCGTCAAGTCAGCTGTGGGCAACTTTGGCTCAGGCTGGACCTGGCTGGTTAAAAAAGCCGATGGCTCTGTTGATATCGTCAATACCGGTCCGGCGGGTACACCGCTGACCACAGCCGACAAGGCGCTGATGACGGTTGACGTGTGGGAGCACGCTTACTACATTGACTACCGCAATGCACGCCCCAAATTCGTTGAAACCTTTTTGGCCAGCCTGGTCAATTGGCAGTTTGCTGAGGCCAACTTCGCCTGAGCTTCTTGTTGAAGTACTGAAAAGCCGACCAGCGCGTCGGCTTTTTTATTTTTGAGCCTGAAACAGCGGACCTTGCAGCTTGTTGCCGGCTTTGATGCCTTTTTTGGCAAACCAGCCTTTGTTCATTTCCAGCACGTAACGTACGGGCTGCGTGGAGCAATGACCGTCAAGCACCAGCGGTTTCATGTCTTCGATGTTGACGATGGTGCCGTCGTCCGCAATGAATGCTGCACTGAGTGGGATGAGGGTATTTTTCATCCAGAAACATTGTTTACCTGGCTGGTCAAAAACAAAAATCATGCCTTCGTGTTGCTGCATCTCCTTGCGAAACATCAAACCGATTTGGCGTTGATCAGGTGTACTGGCTACCTGGGCGTCGATGCGGTGCATGCCTGATGAAAGTTTGATGCGCTCCAGATTCATTTGCGGCGCATCCTGCGCCGCAAGCCCAAACGAGGCCGCCAGCATTGCGCTGATCAGGAAATATTGAAGGTGACGAGTTAACTTGTATTTCATGTCGATGACCGGCAGGTGTTGAATCTATGTCACAAAGCATAAACCACACATCTTGATGATGCATAAAAAATGCCCGCACAAGGCGGGCATTTTTGTCAGCAAGTGCTAATTACTTTGCAGCTGGCTTGGCATCAGCTGGCTTGGCTTCAGCTTTCTTGGCGGCCTTGGCTTCAGCTTTGGCTTTCTTTTCAGCAGCCATTTTTTCTTTCTTGGCAGCAGCAGCGGCGGCTTTTTCTTCTTTGGTAGCAGCGGCTGGCTTGGCATCAGCTTTCTTTTCTTCAGCTTTAGCAGCTGGAGCAGCAGCAGCCATGGCTGGCTTGGCGCCAGAAGCAGCAGCAGCTGGCGCGCCAGCGTGGGAAGCGGCGAAAGCGCCAACAGCAAACAGGCTAGAGATCAAAGCAGCGAGGATTTTGTTCATTTGGATTTTCCTAGATAACGTTATTGGAGAACTACCCCGATATTTTCGGAGGCCTACCCGTAACGAGGCCACTTTGCAATCGGTTGACACGCTGGTTATCTTTTTTTGATTGAATTGATTTGCGGCTAGAATTTAGGAGTTTTCACCTAAAACGCTAGCTTTTGCGTTTTCTTTTACAGCCATTTCGCCATCGGAGACTATCAAAATATGTACAAACACATCCAGGTGCCCGCACAAGGCCACAAGATCACGGTCAATGCCGACAATTCACTGAACGTGCCCGACGAGCCCGTCATTCCGTTCATTGAAGGTGATGGGACTGGTCAGGACATCACGCCCGTGATGCTAAAAGTGGTGGATGC
>JANMIH010000464.1:0-2335 GCA_031375685.1 Polaromonas sp.
CACGGCAGCATCGTGTTTCAGGGGACGCCTGAAAGCCTTCGCGCAGACGCTTACATTCGCAAAGAATGGCTTGAAGTTTAATTAACCATGAGCTTTGTCCCAAGTGGGACAAAACAGGCCGATACTGGGCTTGCAGTGGCATGCAGCGCCCCTACAATGTAAAAAGAACGGTCGTACTATTTTGTTGGTCGCTGGATTTCTTAGCGCTCATCCTTTTTATTTGCAGCTTCATACAAGGAAAGACAAATCCCCATGACAACCCTCTACGAAGTTCACGGCACAGTCGCCGTCATCACGCTGAACAACCCGCCAGTCAATGGTCTGGGTTTCACCACCCGCTCGTCCATCACCGACAACCTGCAAAAAGCCAATGCTGATGCAGGGGTCAAATCCATTGTCATCACTGGTGCAGGCACGGCATTTTCAGGCGGCGCAGACATCAAGGAATTTGGTAGCCCCAAAGCATTGGCCGAGCCAAATTTGCTGAGCGTGATTCTGGCGATTGAAAACTCTGCCAAGCCCGTTGTGGCGGCTGTTCATTCTGTCTGCATGGGCGGCGGCCTGGAACTGGCGCTGGGTTGCCATTACCGCATCGCCGCTCCGGGTTGTCTGGTTGCGCTGCCTGAGGTCAAGTTGGGTCTGATTCCCGGCGCTGGGGGGACACAGCGCCTGCCGCGCGCCTTGGGTGTTGAGCCAGCACTGAACATGATTGTCAGTGGCGAGCCCGTCAAAAGCGAGCTTCTGGCGCAAATCCCGGGGCAGACACTGTTCAACCAGATGGCCGCATCCGCTGAATCATTGGCCGCTGAGGCGCTGGCGTTCGCCCAGTCGATTGCTGACACACGACCATTGCCGCTGGTTCGCTTGTTGCCTTGCAAACACCGCAACGGCGATGCTTACTTCCAGTTTGCCCGCAACATGGTGGGCGGTATGTCTAAAGGTTATCCAGCGCCCTTGAAGTGCGTAGAAGCTGTAGAAGCCGCCACCAAACGCAAGTTTGACGACGGCATGGCGCTAGAGCGCGAGATCTTCGTCAATCTGATGTGGAGCCCCGAGGGTCGGGCGTTACGCCACATTTTTCTGGCCGAGCGTGCCGCTTCCAAAATCCCGGATGTGCCGGCAGACACCCCCAAGCGTGACATCAAATCAATCGCAGTCATTGGTGCTGGCACCATGGGCGGCGGTATTTCGATGAACTTTTTAAATGCCGGTATTCCCGTCAAGATGCTGGAGATGAAGCAAGACGCACTGGATCGCGGCATTGCCACCATTAGCAAAAACTACGAAGCCCAGGTCAAAAAAGGCAAGCTCAAGCAGGACAAATATGAGCAGCGCATGGCCATGTTGACCACCACGCTCAGCTATGACGACCTCAAAGACGCCGATATGGTGATTGAAGCCGTGTTTGAGGAAATGGGCGTGAAGGAAAAGGTCTTCAAAGAACTTGACCGCGTGATGAAGCCAGGCGCGATTTTGGCGTCCAACACCTCGACCCTGGACATGAACCAGATCGCAGCGTTTACCAAGCGCCCGCAAGACGTGATTGGCACGCACTTTTTCAGCCCCGCCAACATCATGAAGCTGCTCGAAGTGGTGCGCGGTGAAAAAACCGGCAAAGACGTGCTGGCCACCGTGATGGCGCTGGGTAAAAAGATCCGTAAAACATCGGTGGTGTCTGGTGTGTGTGACGGCTTTATCGGCAACCGAATGATTGAGCAATACGGCCGCCAGGGCGGCTTCTTGCTGGACGAAGGCTGCACACCTGCGCAGGTTGACAAGGCGATTGAAAAGTTCGGCTTTGCCATGGGTCCGTTCCGCATGGGCGATTTGGCTGGCAATGACATCGGTTTTGCCATCCGCAAGCGCCGCTACCTTGAAAAGCCAGACATGAAATACAGCAAAACCGCTGACCTGCTGTGCGAGAAAGGCCGCTTCGGCCAGAAAACCGGCGCTGGCTGGTATGACTACATTCCCGGCAAGCGCGACGCGATTCCAAACGCTGAAGTCGTGACGATGATTGAAGAGCACCGCAAGTCACTCGGCATCACCCCGCGAAAGATTTCTGACGAAGAAATTGTGCAGCGCCTTGTGTATGCGCTGGTCAATGAGGCCGCGCACATTCTGGAAGAAGGCATTGCGTCCAAAGCCAGCGACATCGACATGGTGTACCTGATGGGCTACGGCTTCCCGATCTACCGTGGTGGCCCAATGAACTACGCGAATGAAGTCGGTTTGATCAATGTGGTGCAAGCCATGAACCGCTTTGCGCAGAACCCGCTGGATGATGCTGCTTTCTGGAAGCCAGCACCATTGCTGGCACGCCTGGTTGCCGAAG
>JANMIH010000516.1:0-1636 GCA_031375685.1 Polaromonas sp.
CGCCAGCAAACCCGCTGTCGTCAGCATGGCAGTAGGAGTGGCCAGAGACAGCGCGCAAGGGCAGGTCACGATAAGTACCGCGACAGCAGCCATGAGCGCCATGGCCGGGTCTGTGGGCCACCAAAAAACCGTTGCAGCGAAGGCCGCCAACAGCACAAACACCAAAAACGGCTTGGCCACCCTGTCAGCCAGTATGGCAATGCGTGGCTTGTCCAGGGCGGCGCGCTCCATCAGCGAGACAATTTGCGCGTACCGGGTGGACACACCCAACCTGTCAACACGCACCACACTGGCGTGCCCCACGTTATAGCTGCCAGCCAAAACCGAATCACCCACTTCGCGAGCCACAGGTCGGGACTCACCCGTTAACAGCGCTTCGTCAGCAAAGGTATTGCCTGTCAGCACCGTGCCGTCAGCCGGAAATGCTTCACCCGGCAGCACGCGAACGACATCACCAAGCACCAATCGACGTACTGCAACCCGCTCAAATTCACCATCTGCCAACTGGCGTTCAATACTGACTGGCAAACGCTGCATCAGCACACCCAGCGAACCTGCCGTTCGGCTGTTCAGGCGCTGCTCAAGCCAGCGCCCGGTTAGCAAGAAAAATACAAACATGGTCAGCGAGTCGAAATACACCTCGCGCCCCCACCAGCTCTGCGGCTCGAAAGTTGCCAAAGTACTGACAGCAAACGTCACGACAATGCCAATAGCAACCGGCAAGTCCATGCTGACGCTACGTCGCATCAGGTCGCGCCAGGCGTTGCTAAAAAAAGGCTGGCAAGAAAACAGCAGTACGGGCAAGCTAAGCACCCACGAGGCCCAGCGCAAAAGCTTTTCAATGTCAGGCGACACATCGCCTGGCTGAGTGAAGTAGGTTGGCGCCGCATACATCATGACCTGCATCATGCAAAAAACCGCCACCAGCCAACGCCACAAAGCCAGTCGCGACTGCTGACGGTCACCCTGAATTGACACCGCATCGTCAACAGGCAACAGCTGGTAGCCCTGCGCAAGACCCGCGCCCAACCAGCTGGACGGCTTGGTCTGGACTGCTGACCAGGTCACGCTGGCGCGCGCGCTGGCTGCGCTGACTCGTACTGCCTGTACACCCTTGACACTCAATAACGCAGCCTCTAGCGTCAACGCGCAGGCTGCGCAATGCATGCCTTTGACCACCACAAAAGACTGAAAAATCTGGGTTTGCGAATGCTGGTCAATGGCTTGGCTAAAAACAGCCCAAGCGTCTGGGTCGTCATACACGGTAAGGCCGCCAAAGTTCGGGCCTTCATGAACAACCTGTTGTCCAAAGCCAGAAAAAGATGAAGTACCCGCAGCCTGCATTGGCAGAGGTTAACGCCAGTTACCAGAACAAGTCTTGATATGGATCAAGTCCTGCTGAATTGTTTTCTTTTACGCTGAAGCCTCAAACTTCAGGAGACTCACCATGTACCAGAGAATTCTTATCGCTACTGACGGCTCAACCCTGTCCAAAAAAGCTGTCACCAGCGGGCTGGAGCTTGCGGCACTGACTGGCGCAGGCATCGTTGCACTCAAAGTGGTGCCGCGCTATCCCGTCAGTTACTTTGAAGGAGGCGTGGCCTTGTCTTTGAACAACGTTGCTGGCGTTGAAAAG
>JANMIH010000549.1:0-3135 GCA_031375685.1 Polaromonas sp.
GGCCCGGATTGAAGCAGCGCAAATGATAAGACCGCGCGACGCCAATGTGCAGTACCTGGCCGGCATGGCTTTCTTAAGCCGCCAGTTGTGGGGCAAGGCCCGCCAGTTGCTGGCGCTGAGCGTCCTTGGTTTGCAGGATGCAGGTTTGCACCGCAAAGCCTGGCGTGCCCTGGCGGTTCTGGCCGAGCAGCGTGGTGATGAAGCCGCCGCCGCTGAGGCCTACAGGCAGGCAGCGCTGCTTTGAACCTGTAACGGTAACGCTGCAAGTCAGCACAATATGGATCACCCCATCATTTGGCAATGCTGGGATGTTCTCGCGTTTCCTCTGGGTGAAGCGGGTGTGCCTGCTGCAATTTGGTTGATGCTGTAGTGCCTGCATCAGCTTGAATTACTGGACACGCCCTTGTCAAAGCAAAAAACCCGGCCACCTTCTCAGGTGCGCCGGGCTTTGGCAGGTGACTTTACTGGTCAGGCTGCAGGCTTTTCAAAAGGCAGTTCCATCTCGCGCAAGTCGCGCTTGGTTTCGACCAGTACCAGTGGACCTTCACTTGTTGCCACAACGGGCGGCCGCTCGCGCGGCACGTGCGCTGGCTTGACCTCTGCAGCAATGGCGGCTTGCGCTTCAGCAATCTTGGCTGAGTCCGAGTTGACCCACTGCAAACCCGAGCTTTGGGCAACCTGAACCAGGTCTTGCAAAGGCAGGTCGTAAGACGTGACTTTTGGCAAGCTGGAGGCGACAGGTGCTGCGGCTACGGGTGCCGCAACGGTTGCAACCAGAGCTGTTGGCTGAGTTGCAGGCGTTACAAATTCAGGAGCTGATTGCGCCCGTATTTGTTGGGCTTGTGCCTCATTTGGCGCTGAATTTTCACTAAAAACAGGCGTTTCTGCGATGTTTTCGTTGCGATCAGCACCGTCACCGCGCTCGCGGCGTTCGCGGCCATAACGGTCGCGGCTGCGGCGTTCGCGGGGTGGGCGTTGTGGGTCGGCCTGATCACCTTGTGCCGGTGTTTCGCTTGGCGCGTTTGCATCTTCGCCAGTAGTCTGCCCAGCTTGTGCTGAATCGCTGAAGTCCTGGCGCGGGCCGCGTGATTCTTCGCGTTGATCTGCGGGTACTTGGCCCTGTGGCTCATCGCGACGCTCATTTCTGCGACCACGCTCACGGCGTGGGGCTTCCTGGCCGCCATCGCTGGCTGCACCGCTCATGGCGGCTGCCATCGCAGCCTTGTTGGCCATGGCAATGTCCTGCTCAGTGGCATCCATGGGCGGGCGTTGTTCGCCGCGATCACCACGCTCACGGCGCGGGCGCTCCTGGCGACCACCTTCGCGTGGCTCACGTGGTTCACGCGGTGGGCGTGGCTCGCGTTGCTCCTGGCCTTCGCCTCGTGGTTCTCCGCGTAATTCGCTGCGCTGCTCATTGCGCTGCTCACCCCGTGGTTCAGATCCTCGCTGGTCGGGGCTGCGTTCGCGTCGCTCATTTCCCCTGCCATCTGCGCGGCCTTCCGGGCGGCCCTCTGGACGATCACCGCGCTCATTGCGGCCCCGGCCTCCACGTCGGCCATCACGGCCACCGCGCTCGCCCCGGTCGGTGCGCTCTGCGCGACCATCACGGCGCGCTTCTGGGCTGCGCTCGTCTTTTTTCACATCGTTGGCAGGCACTGGGGCTGCTGCTGGCGCTTCACCACCACCAAACAGGCCTTTGATCCAGCCAAAAAAACCTTTTTCAGCAGGCGCAGCAGCCACCGGCGCTGGCACAGGGCATACTGCAACCGGTACTGGCTCGGGTTTTGGTGCGGCAACAGGTGCAGGCGCATCAGGCAACACACCTTTGATGACGGGTTCTTGCTTGTTGTGCTTTTCCTGGCTGCGGCGCGTGACGGTGGTCGGGTCTTCGATGTCGTCTGCCATTTTGTAGCTGGCCTCGATGTTGTCCAGACGCGGGTCGTCGTGCTTCAAGCGCTCAAGCCTGTAGTTGGGCGTTTCCAGCGTTTTGTTCGGCACGATCAACACATTGATACGCTGCTTCATTTCAATTTTGCTGATTTCTGAGCGCTTTTCGTTCAGCAGGAAAGCAGCCACATCGACTGGCACCTGGCACAGGACGGACGCCGTGCTGTCTTTGAGCGACTCTTCTTGAATGATCCGCAAAATTTGCAGCGCCGAGCTTTCGGTATCGCGAATGTGGCCAGAGCCACCGCAGCGCGGGCAGGGGATCGATGCGCCTTCTGAAAGCGTTGGGCGCAGGCGCTGGCGGCTCATCTCCATCAGGCCAAACTTGCTGATGGTGCCAAACTGCACGCGCGCGCGGTCCTGGCGCAAGGCATCGCGCAAGCGGTTTTCAACATCGCGGCGATTGCGGGACTCTTCCATGTCAATAAAGTCAATCACCACCAGGCCGCCCAGGTCACGCAGGCGCATCTGACGGGCCACTTCATCAGCGGCCTCCAGGTTGGTGCGGGTGGCGGTTTCTTCAATGTCGCCGCCCTTGATGGCGCGTGCCGAGTTGACGTCAACCGACACCAGTGCTTCGGTCTGGTCAATCACAATCGCGCCGCCTGATGGCAGCTGCACGGTGCGGGCGTAGGCTGATTCGATCTGGTGCTCAATCTGAAAACGGCTGAACAGCGGCGCATCGTCACGGTAACGCTTGACGCGGTGCGCGTGCTCGGGCATCACGTGATCCATGAACTGCTTGGCTTGTTCGTACACGTCGTCGGTGTCAAACAAAATGTCGCCAATGTCGCTGTTGAAGTAATCACGAATCGCACGGATGACCAGGCTGGACTCCTGATAAATCAGGAACGCGCTCTTGCCGCCTTTGCCAGCACCTTCAATCGCAGTCCAGAGCTTGATCAGATAGTTCAAGTCCCACTGCAATTCAGGCGCGCTGCGGCCAATGCCGGCGGTGCGGGCAATGATGCTGGAGCCGGCTGGGTATTCCAGCTGGTCCATGTTTTCTTTCAGTTCGGCCCGGTCTTCGCCTTCAATACGGCGGCTCACACCTCCGCCGCGCGGGTTGTTGGGCATCAGCACCACATAGCGGCCAGCCAGGGATACAAAGGTAGTCAGCGCTGCGCCTTTGTTGCCACGCTCTTCTTTTTCGACCTGGACCATCAGCTCCTGGCCTTCGCGAATCAC
>JANMIH010000567.1:0-14421 GCA_031375685.1 Polaromonas sp.
CGCTCGTCAGTTGTCGGCCAATCGCGGCACCATTTTGATGGTCGGCACCAAGCGCCAGGCGCGCGAAACATTGGCGATGGAAGCCAAGCGTGCTGGTGTTCCTTTCGTAGACCAGCGCTGGCTGGGCGGCATGTTGACCAATTTCAAAACGGTCAAAACATCCATCAAGCGCCTGAAGGAAATGAAAGCCCAGCAAGAAGCGGGTCTGGACACCATCAGCAAAAAAGAACAGCTCACCTTCAAGCGCGAAATTGAGAAGCTTGAAAAGGACATCGGCGGCATCCAGGACATGGCAGCATTGCCAGACGCGATTTTCGTGATCGATGTGGGTTTTCACAAAATTGCGATTCTCGAAGCAAAAAAACTGGGTATTCCTTTGATTGGTGTAGTGGACTCCAACCATTCACCGATTGGTATCGACTACGTGATTCCTGGTAACGATGACTCATCAAAAGCCGTAGCGCTGTACGCGCGTGGCATTGCTGACGCCATCATTGAAGGCCGCGCCAATGCGACACAAGAAGTTGTCAAAATGGTTCAGCCTGAAAGTTCCGACGAATTTGTGGAAGTCGCAGCCGCTTAAACCTATTGGCATTGCGCCAGACGCGAAAAAGGGGCTCGCGTAGCCCCTTTTTTACAAGTTAAAGATCAACGAAAGAGATTTGAAAATGGCAATTACTGCAAGCATGGTCGCCGAGTTGCGCGCCAAAACCGATGCGCCCATGATGGAGTGCAAAAAGGCCCTGACAGAGGCTGAAGGTAACTTTGAAAAGGCCGAAGAAATCTTGCGCGTCAAGCTGGGCAACAAGGCGGGCAAGGCTGCGTCGCGCGTTACGGCTGAAGGCGTGATTGCTTACCACACCGAAGGCGGCGTAGGTGCCTTGGTTGAGATCAATTGCGAAACCGACTTTGTCACCAAGAACGACAGCTTCTTGGCTTTCACCAACGCAGTGGCGGTGGGCATTGTCAAAAACAACCCGGCTGACGTGGCTGCCGTTGGCGGCATGGCGCTGAGCATGGATGGCTTCGGCCCGACCGTTGAAGACGTGCGCAAAGGGCTGATTGGCAAAATTGGTGAGAACATGTCGGTGCGCCGCTTCCAGCGCTTTGCTTCTGGCAAGCTGGCGTCTTACCTGCACGGCACACGCATTGGTGTGGTGGTTGAATTTGACGGTGACGAAGCTGCTGCCAAAGATGTTGCCATGCACGTTGCCGCGATGAAGCCCGTGTCATTGTCAAGCGACCAGGTCCCAGCAGAGCTGGTAGCACGTGAGCGTTCAGTCGCAGCTGCCAAAGCCGCTGAAGACGCCAATGTGGCCACAGCTGCTGGCAAGCCTGTGCAGTCCGCTGAAATCGTTGCCAAGCGCATCGAAGGTGGCGTGCAGAAGTACCTGAAAGAAGTCAGCCTGCACAACCAGACTTTCGTCAAAAACGACAAGCAAACGGTTGAGCAAATGCTGAAAGAAAAAGCCACTGCCGTTAAATCGTTCACCCTCTATGTCGTGGGCGAAGGCATTGAGAAGAAGGTCGACGACTTTGCCGCTGAAGTGGCTGCGCAAATTGCGGCAGCCAAAGCTGCGTAAATCATTTTCTCCAGCCGGAAGGCCGCTAAACTAATCAACACTCCAACCTCAGAAAGCGCCTACATGCCAGCCTACAAGCGAATCTTGTTAAAACTGTCAGGTGAGGCCTTGATGGGTGACGATGCCTTTGGCATCAACCGCGCCACCATCGTTCGTATGGTGGAAGAAATCGCTGAAATCACCCGCATGGGGGGTGGGGGTAGGGGGGGGGATTGGTGGCGGGAATATTTTTCGCGGTGTGGCTGGCGGGTCTGTCGGTATGGACCGCGCCACCGCTGACTACATGGGTATGCTGGCCACTGTGATGAACGCGCTGGCGCTTGGCGACACCATGGATAAAGCCGGTCTGACGGCGCGCGTGATGTCTGCGATTGCCATTGAACGGGTGGTTGAGCCCTACGTCAGACCCAAGGCGCTTCAATACCTGGAAGAAGGCAAAGTGGTCATTTTTGCTGCGGGTACAGGTAATCCGTTTTTCACGACTGACACCGCAGCAGCGTTGCGTGGTGCTGAAATTGGCGCCGAAATCGTTTTGAAGGCCACCAAAGTCGATGGTGTCTATTCAGCTGACCCGAAAAAGGATCCGAACGCAACGCGGTATACCAGCATCACTTTTGATGAAGCCATGGGTAAAAATCTGGAAGTGATGGACGCCACAGCCTTTGCCCTGTGTCGTGACCAGAAGCTGCCGCTCAAGGTATTTAGCATCTTCAAGCATGGCGCTCTCAAGCGGGTGGTAATGGGCGAAGACGAAGGCACGCTGGTGCACGTCTGATTTTTTGTTGAACGGTTTTAAATCTGTTTTGCTGTATTTGATATCTTGAGACTTTTAACCATGAGCATCGCTGACACTAAATCGACTGCCGAACAAAAAATGCAGCAGTCGCTTGACTCTTTTAAAAACGGACTGACCAAAATACGCACCGGTCGCGCCAATCCGGGCTTGCTTGACACTGTTCAGGTTGATTACTACGGCTCCATGGTGCCGATCAGTCAGGTGGCCAACGTGTCGCTGCTCGATGCCCGCACCATCAATGTTTCGCCCTGGGAAAAAGGCATGGGTGCAAAAATTGAAAAAGCCATTCGTGATTCGGACCTGGGCCTGAATCCTGCTGCGCAGGGTGACTTGATTCGCGTACCGATGCCAGCCATGACCGAAGAGCGCCGTAAAGAACTGACCAAAGTGGTGCGCGGGGAGGGCGAGCACGCCAAAGTCGCCATTCGCAACCTGCGCCGTGACGCGAACGATAGCGTCAAGAAATTGGTTAAAGACAAGCTGGCCTCAGAAGACGACGAGCGTCGCTCGCAAGACGAAGTGCAAAACTTCACGGCTCGCTACATTGCTGAGGTTGACAAATTGGTGGCTTCCAAAGAGCAAGACATCATGGCGGTCTGATCCGTTTTAACTCTGGACCTGTCACCTGATTCGAGCTGCATGAAGCCTGTCAATCCGATCGCCGTGCCACACCACGTAGCCATTGTCATGGACGGCAATGGGCGTTGGGCCACCCAACGTTTTTTACCACGGATTGCTGGTCACAAGCAGGGTGTTAATACCTTGCGCGCTTGTGTTCAGGCCTGCGCTGATCGCGGTATTGCGGTTTTGACGGTGTTTGCATTTTCTTCAGAAAACTGGAACCGACCCGCAGATGAAGTTTCTGGATTGATGGATTTGCTGGGCATGGCACTAGCTCGTGAAGTGCCTCAACTTCAAAAAAATGGTGTCCGACTTTATTTTGTCGGTGACAGGCTGCAACTCTCCCCGAAAGTGCAGGCGGCATTGGTGCAGGCAGAAGCCGACACGGCTCACAATTCCCGCATGATCCTGAATGTCTGCTTTAACTATGGTGGCCGTTGGGACATCGCCCAAGCGGCGCAAAAACTGGCTGGCAGAGGAGAAGCCATTACTGAAGTGTCGTTGGACGCAGCCTTGGCGCTTGCACATGTGCCAGATCCGGATTTGCTGATTCGCACCGGCGGTGAGTTGCGCATCAGCAACTTTTTATTGTGGCAAGCGGCTTATTCGGAGTTGTGTTTTTCCGACAAGCTTTGGCCGGATTTTGATGCGTTTGCACTAGACGAAGCCATCGTATTTTTTAATGGCCGTGAACGGCGCTTCGGCCAAACATCGGCGCAACTGAAAAACAGTCAAAAATCGCATAGCGGCAAAGCGCTTGCAGTGAAAGCCGCCTGATGCTCAAGCAGCGGGTTGTCACTGCCGTCATCATGCTGGCTATTTTGCTCCCAGCTCTTTTTTACAATTCGCCGACACCTTTTTGCGCAATCGCTCTGGTTTTGATTGCTGCTGCGGGCTGGGAGTGGGGCCGTTTGAATGCTTGCAGCGAACTGGTGTCGTGGTTACTGGGCTGGATGTTGGTCTTGCTTTGCGGGTTGACCTGGTACGCAGGTTGGCTTGCCAAGCCGATGCCTGTCCTTTGGATATTGGCGGGAAGCACATGGGTGCTGGCAGGCAGCTTGCTCTTGCGCTTGGGTGTAGCTGGCTGGTCTGGCCTTGCCAAGCCGCTGAGGCTGGTGGTCGGCGTGGCTGTCCTTTGGCTGGCTTGGTTGGCAGTGGCTCAGGCCAGAGTCATGGGTATTGGTTTTTTGTTGTCTGTTTTGCTGCTGGTGTGGGGTGCCGATATTTTTGCCTATGCCGCTGGGCGCACTCTGGGTGGTCGTTTTACGAAAACCAAGCTGGCACCTTCCATCAGCCCCGGCAAAAGTTGGGAAGGCGTGTGGGGCGGCCTGCTGGGTGTGGTGCTGCTGTCCTTGGCTTGGGCTTGGATAGAGCGCTCTGGTATGGTTGTTTCTGCTGACAGTTTGTATGCACGCTTGTGGGCACAGCATGGCGTGTGGGTGATGCTGCTGGGAGTGATCTTTCTGGTTGTGATGAGCGTGGTGGGTGATCTGGCTGAATCTCTGGTTAAACGCAGTGCAGGCGCGAAGGATTCAAGCGGTCTGCTGCCCGGCCATGGCGGCGTATTGGACCGGGTGGATGCACTGCTCCCCGCTTTGCCGCTGGCAATGATGCTGGTCAGTCTTTGATGAATATGACCTCGGCCAAGCAACGCATTACGATTTTGGGTTCGACCGGATCGGTGGGTGTCAACACGCTCGACGTGGTGGCGGCACACCCGGACAAGTTTGAGGTTTTTGCCCTGAGCGCAGCAACGCAAACCGAACTGATGCTGGCGCAGTGCGCGCGTTTCAAGCCGCGTTATGCCGTGATGGCCAGTGCGCTGCATGCACAGATTTTGGCCGATAAGTTAAAAAGCAATGGGTTAAGTACCGAAGTGGTTCAGGCGCAGGATGCTCTTGAAATAATCGCGTCGCACGGTCAGACAGATGTGGTGATGGCAGCCATTGTGGGAGCGGCTGGGCTGGCTCCCTGCATGGCTGCCGCCCGAGCCGGAAAACGCTTGCTGTTGGCCAACAAGGAGGCCTTGGTGGTTGGCGGTGATGTATTCATGCAGGCTGTTCAAGCAGGTGGTGCCCAATTGCTGCCGATTGACAGTGAGCATTCAGCCATTTTTCAATCGCTTCCCGAAGACCCGGCAAGCTGGGCTGAGCGGGTCGAAAAAATCATTTTGACGGCATCAGGCGGGCCCTTTCGCACGCGCGCGTTGGCTAGCCTGCGAGATGTCACCCCCGAAGAAGCCTGCGCCCATCCTAACTGGGTGATGGGGCGAAAAATCTCGGTCGATTCAGCCACCATGATGAACAAGGCACTTGAGGTCATTGAAGCAAAATACCTTTTCGGCCTGAGGCCTACACAAATAGATGTCGTGATTCATCCGCAGAGCGTCGTGCATTCAATGGTTCAGTACCTGGACAGTTCAGTTGTCGCGCAGTTAGGTACGCCCGATATGCGCGTGCCGATTGCCTACGGACTGGCCTGGCCGGGCAGAATTGCTTCAGGTGCCAAGTCGCTTGACTTCAGATCATTGTCAGATTTAACCTTTGAAGCGCTGGATTATGAGCGTTTTCCGGGTCTGCGCCTGGCTTGGGAGGTGTTGGATGCACCCACCGGAACACCGGCAATACTGAATGCAGCCAATGAAATTGCTGTTGAATCATTTCTAGAAAAACGCATACGTTATGACCAGATACATGTGGTCAATCGTGCCACCCTGGAAGGACTTTGCGCGCCCCGAATAGCAGGTATTGACGAACTGCTGGAGCTCGATAGGGTGGCTCGAAGTTTTGCGCGAAACATCGTACAGGCTTTGGAGTATTGAGATGCTGACGGTGATTGCTTTTGTTGTTGCACTTGGCCTTCTGATTGCCATTCACGAGTATGGTCACTACAAAGTGGCCGTGCTGTGCGGCGTCAAGGTGTTGAAGTTCTCGATTGGTTTTGGCAAGCCTCTTTACACTTGGCGGTTAAAGGGAAAGCCGACCGAGTTTTCAATCGGCATGTTGCCTCTTGGTGGCTTCGTGAAAATGCTGGACGAACGGGAAGCGCCTGTGGATTCTTCAGAGCGACATCGTGCCTTCAACACACAACCCCTTAAGGTCCGTGCCGCGGTAGTGGCCGCTGGCCCAATAGCCAACTTGCTGCTGGCTGTCTTGCTGTACAGCGCTTTGAATTGGAGTGGCATGCAAGAGCCAAAGGCGGTTTTGGCGAGTCCGATCGCTGGCTCCGTTGCCGAAAAAGCGGGACTGCGCGGAAATGAGTTGGTCAAGGAAGCGGGTTTTGAAGACGAAACACTGGAGCCTGTGCGATCGTTTGAAGATCTTCGCTGGCGCCTCATGCAAGGCGCGCTGAACGGCCGCAATTTGCGCCTTGTGGTCAGTAGCGACAAGACAAGCGACCCAAACGCTTCAACTCGCGAAGTCATGCTGGTTTTTCAGGACTTCAATGCAGGCGAAGTTGACGCCCAGTTTTTCCGCAATATTGGCATTGTTGGCCCATGGACAACACCTGTGATTGGCGCGGTAGTGGCCGACGGCCCGGCAGCCAGGGCAGGTCTTCAGCCAGGGGATGTTGTGCAACGAGTTGATCAGATCCAAATCGTCGATGGTCAGCAGCTGCGGCAGGTGATTCGGGCCTCTGGCAACAAAGCCCTCGCCTCCCAGATCTGGCAAATTGATCGTGGCTCGAATAGACTGGATTTGCAATTGACGCCAAGAATAGTCAGTGAAGGCAAAACAAGCGTAGCAAAAATTGACGCATCAGTCGGTGCATCGCCAGAGTTTGTGACAGTCCGCTACGGCATCTTCGAAGGTCTAGCGCAGGGCGTTTCGCGAACCTGGGAATCCTCTGTTTTGACCCTGAAAATGATGGGCAAGATGCTGATTGGAGAGGCATCGCTCAAAAACTTGAGCGGGCCTTTGACGATTGCCGACTATGCAGGTAAGTCAGCCAGCATTGGTTTGGCGGCTTATTTGCTCTTTCTGGCAGCGATTAGCGTGAGCTTGGGAGTTCTCAATTTACTCCCTTTACCAGTGCTGGACGGCGGCCACCTGATGTATTATCTTTGGGAGGCCGTCACGGGTCGTACTGTGTCTGAAGCGTGGATGGAAGGGCTGCAGAAAGGTGGTGTCGCCATCCTGCTGTGCATGATGTCTGTCGCGCTGTTCAATGATGTCACAAGACTCTTTGGCTAGTCTCCCATTTATTCCGGTCGAAACCGAAAAATTCATGCAAATAAAATTCACCCGATTCAAACTCCGAGCTGTCTGTGCCGTAGCGGCCAGTTTATTGTTGGCACACAGTGCCTGGGCTGTTGATCCTTTCACGGTTCGTGACATCCGGGTGGAGGGCCTTCAGCGCGTAGAGCCAGGAACCATTTTTGCATCCCTGCCGTTTCGAGTGGGTGAAACCTATAACGACGACAAGGGTGCCAGCGCCATTCGTGCGCTGTTTGGTTTGGGTCTGTTCAAGGACGTGCGCCTGGAGGTTAGTGGTGACGTGTTGGTCGTGATTGTTGAAGAGCGCCCCACTGTTGCCGATGTCAACTTTGTCGGTGCCAAGGAATTTGACAAGGAAGTACTGAAAAAAGCGCTTCGTGAAATTGGTCTGGCTGAAGGTCAGCCGTTTGATAAAGCATTGGCCGACAAGGCGGAGCAGGAACTCAAGCGCCAGTACATCAACCGCAGTCTGTATGGTGCAGAAATTCTCATCACCGTAACGCCGATAGAGCGTAACCGCGTCAACCTGTCTTTCAATGTCACCGAAGGTGATACTGCCCGAATCAAGGATATCCGCATCGTTGGCAATAAGGTTTTCAGCGAGTCCAGGCTGAGGGACTTGTTCGACCTGGACACTGGAGGATGGATGAGCTGGTACACCAAAGCTGATCGCTATTCACGCGCAAAGCTCAGTGCGGATATTGAGACCATGCGTTCTTACTATCTGGCGCGTGGCTATCTGGAGTTCAAGGTTGACTCGACTCAGGTGGCTATATCGCCGAACAAGCAGGATGTAACAATCACCATCAATGTGAGCGAAGGCGAGAGGTTTGTGGTGTCTGGCGTCAAGCTGGAAGGCAATTTTTTGAACAAGGAAGACGAGTTCAAGTCGCTGGTGACCATCAAGCCAGGTGAGGCTTATAACGCCGATACCGTGGCGGGAACGACAAAAGCTTTCACCGACTACTTCGGCGTGTTTGGTTTTGCCTTTGCCAAAGTGGAGGCCGTGCCAGAAATTGACCGGGCCAACAATCGGGTGGCTTTTGTGTTGCAGGGTGACCCATCCAGGCGTGCTTATGTTCGCCGAATCAATGTGTCAGGAAACAATCGCACCCGAGACGAGGTGATTCGCCGCGAATTCCGGCAATTTGAATCGTCCTGGTACGACGGCGATAAGATCCGCGCGTCGCGTAACCGGGTTGACAGGCTCGGCTTTTTCACCGATGTCACTGTGGACACGCAAGAAGTAACGGGTACGTCTGACCAGGTTGATGTGGCCGTGAATGTGGTCGAAAAACCAACAGGCAACTTGCAGCTAGGCGCGGGCTTTTCAAGTGCTGAAAAGCTGTCGCTTAATTTCGGTATCCGGCAGGAGAACGTGTTCGGTTCTGGCAATTACCTGGGTGTCGAGGTCAATACCAGCAAGGCTAACCGTCAGATTGTTCTGAGCACGGTTGATCCTTATTTCACCGCTGACGGTATTTCGAGGGCTTTTGATGTGTATCACCGTACCAGCCGTCCATTGGACGGGCAGGGTGGCGATTACGGCCTGAACACCACAGGCGGTGCTGTTAGATTCGGTGTGCCATTTTCTGAGCTGGACACGGTTTTCTTTGGTATTGGATACGAAAGATTGTCTATCAAGCCCGGCGCCAATCCCCTGCCTCTTACTTACTTCAATTACACCAATCTGTTTGGGTTGACCAGCACTTCTGTACCTATCACTGTGGGCTGGACTCGCGACGGGCGTGACAGCGCTTTAGTTCCAACAGAGGGCAGGTACCAGCGCGCTTTCAGTGAATGGGGTATCGCGGGAGATGCCCGGTTTATCCGTGGCAGCTACCAGGCTCAGCAATATATCCCATTGAATAAACAATTTACCGTAGCGCTGAACGGTGAGTTCGGCTGGGGACGCGGTTTGGGTGGAAGGCCTTTCCCGGTGTTTAAAAACTCCGCCTCGGGTGGCCTGGGTTCCGTTCGTGGTTTCGCGCAAGGCTCGCTTGGGCCGCGCGACGGTATTGCACCAAACGATGTGGCAGTTGGGGGGCCAAAAAAAATCACGCTTAATGGCGAATTGATCGCACCGTTTCCTGGCACAGGCAATGACCGTACCTTGCGCTTGTTCAGCTTTGTTGACGTAGGTAACGTTTTTGGTGAAAACAGCCCTTATAAGTTCAATGACCTTCGTGCTTCGTATGGTGTCGGATTCAGCTGGATATCTCCAGTTGGTCCACTGCGTTTTGCGCTGGCAAACCCGATTCGTAAAAAAGTAGGCGATAGAATAGAACGATTCCAATTCCAGATCGGTACATCTTTCTAATGATGACTATTTCACGCCATATATTCCTGACCACTGTGATCGCGCTAGCCGGATTTTCAGTCAGTGCGCAGGAGTTCAAGATTGGCATTGTCAATCTGGATCGCATTTTCCGTGAAGCCAACTCCGCCAAGTCTGCTCAAACCAAGCTTGAGCAGGAATTCGGCAAACGCGAAAAAGACCTCAGCGATGTGGCTACCCAGCTAAAAACATTGTCGGATAAATTTGAGCGAGAAGCACCAACCCTGTCTGAAACACAGCGTGCAACCCGACAAAAGCAGTTGGTGGATCTAGACCGTGATTTTCAGCGCAAACGCCGCGAATTTCAGGAAGACTTGAATGCACGCAAAAATGAAGAATTGCAGCAAGTGATTGAACGTGCAAATCGCGTGGTAAAAACCTTGGCCGAAACTGAAAAGTACGACCTGATTGTTCAAGAAGCGGTCTACGTCAATCCCAAGCACGACATCACCGACAAAGTGCTTAGATCCTTGAATGCCACTAACGGCAGGTAACGTGCAATCCGGCGGGGTTGCGATCTGCAAGCCTGGTCTACTTTGTGGTGCAGCATGACCGTCAAGCTTGCCACGCTTTTCGATGCTCTTGCCAATGACTTTCCGGATGCCAGGCTGTTGGGCAATCCGGCACTTCTAGTGGACAACTTGTCGCCGTTGGAAACTGCCGGTTCCAGCGCCTTGGCCTTTCTGAGCCACCCCAAATACACACAAAAACTGTCACTCTCCAAAGCGGGTATTGTCGTTGTTGGGCTTGCGGCAGAGCATGCTGCAGTTCAGCGCGGCGACTGTATCGTTGTTGAAGACCCCTATCTTTATTTTGCGCGCTTGACGCAGTTGTGGAAAAGGTTGCACAGTGCTGACTTGGCGGTGGGTATCCATGCCAGCGCTTGTGTTGATCCATCTGCCAGCTTGGCAAGCGGCGTGTTTGTGGGCGCTTTTGCCTGTATTGGGGCAGGTGCAGAGTTGGCTGAAGGCGCTCGAATTGGAGAGCATTGCGTAGTTGAACGAAACGCGGTTGTTGGTAAAGACAGCCGCCTGTCTGCCCGGGTGACTTTGGGTGACGGTTGCATCATTGGCGAGCGTTGTATTGTTCACCCTGGCGTTGTGATTGGTGCCGATGGCTTTGGTTTTGCGCCACACGATGGTCGCTGGGAAAAAATCGAGCAGTTGGGCGGTGTGCGTATTGGCAATGATGTTGAGATTGGTGCCAACACTTGCATTGACAGGGGATCATTGCAAGACACGGTGATTGAAGATGGGGTCAAGCTTGACAACTTGATTCAGATTGGTCACAATGTAAGGATTGGCAGGCATTCAGCGCTTGCTGGTTGCGTGGGTGTTGCTGGCAGTGCCAATATTGGCGAACACTGCACGGTAGGTGGCGGTGCTGTTGTGCTGGGGCATTTGACGCTTGCTGACCATGTTCATATTTCTGCAGCCTCGGTCGTGACGCGCTCGATTATGAAAGCGGGTAACTACACCGGGCTTTTTCCTATCGACGACAATGCCGCGTGGGAAAAAAACGCAGCCACCCTCAAGCAATTGCAATCAACCACATTGTAGAAGAAAAATCATGATGGACATTCACCAAATCCTGAAACAATTACCGCACCGGTATCCGTTTTTATTGGTAGACCGTGTGCTGGAAATTGAAAAAGGCAAGCGCATCAAAGCGCTGAAAAACGTCACCATCAACGAGCCATTTTTTGTGGGTCATTTCCCTCATCGCCCAGTCATGCCGGGTGTGCTGATGCTCGAAGCCATGGCGCAAGCGGCTGCGTTGCTGGCGTTTGACATGCTTGGTCAGGCGCCTGACGATAAAACGGTCTATTACTTTGCAGGCATAGACGCTGCACGTTTCAAACGCCCCGTTGAGCCTGGCGACCAGCTCATCATGGACGTAAGCCTTGACCGGATGAAAGCGGGCATTTTCAAGTTCACGGGCACAACCCGGGTTGGTGACGCGATTGCTTGCGAAGCGCAGCTGATGTGCACCATGCGCACGATTGCATAAAAGCCATGGGTATTCATTCAACCGCCATCGTTGACCTGAAGGCCGAGATAGACAGTTCAGCCAGCATTGGTCCGTACACCGTCATTGGCCCCAACGTCAGGGTAGGTTCAGGGACCACGATTGGTGCGCATTGCGTGATTGAAGGCCACACCACCATTGGCCGCGACAACCGCATTTTCCAGTTCAACTCTCTAGGTGCGATTCCGCAAGACAAAAAGTACGCGGGCGAACCCTGCGAGCTGGTCATTGGTGACCGCAACACGATTCGCGAGTTTTGTACTTTCAATATTGGCTCACCCGGTGATGTCGGCGTGACCCGTGTGGGCCATGACAACTGGATCATGGCTTACGTGCATCTGGCGCATGACTGTCAGGTGGGTAGCCACACGATTTTTGCCAACAACTCGCAGCTCGCGGGCCATGTGCATGTGGGAGATTGGGTGATTTTGGGTGGTTTTACCGTCGTGCATCAGTTTGTGCGGCTGGGCCCGCACAGCATGACGGCGATGTGCTCGCTGCTGTTTGCTGACTTGCCGCCATTTGTCATGTCGCAAGGACAGCCTGCCGAGGCGCGGACCATGAATTTCGAAGGTCTGCGCAGACGCGGCTTTTCAGCCGAGCGAATCGCAGCCGTCAAAGCCATGCACAAGGCTTTGTACCGTGAGGATTTGACCCTCGACGCAGCGCAGTTGCAAATCGCAGGTTTGGCTGAAAAATACCCTGAATCAGCTCCCGACGTGCGCATGATGCTCTCGTTTTTAGAACAAACCTCGCCGCAGCGCGGTATTGTTCGGTAAATTTTCATGCAGCCCTTGAATGTGGCCGTAGTCGCTGGCGAGACTTCCGGCGATTTATTGGCAGGGCTTTTATTGGACGGGCTAAAAACTCGCTGGCCTGATCTGAAATCTTTTGGCATTGGCGGGCCGCACATGGCTCAATTGGGCTTCAGTGCTTGGTGGCCCAGCGAGAAACTCGCCGTTCGCGGCTATGTTGAGGTGTTGCGTCACTACCGTGAAATTGTTGGCATTCGCGATCAACTCAAGACCCGGCTTTTGGCCAGTCCACCCGATATTTTCATTGGTGTTGATGCGCCAGACTTCAACCTTGACCTTGAGGCTGCGTTAAAGGCCAAAGGCATCAAAACTGTGCATTTTGTCAGTCCTTCAATCTGGGCATGGCGCGCTGACCGTGTTGAAAAGATCCGACGCAGTGTGGATCATGTGCTTTGTATTTTCCCGTTTGAAGTGGCGCTGCTGGCCAAGCACGGCATTGCAGCCACCTACGTTGGTCACCCGCTGGCCAATGTCATTCCCATGCAGCCAGACCGCTCAAGTGCGCGCGCCAAATTGGGTTTGAACGAGTTGGATACCGTTATTGCTGTCTTGCCCGGTAGCAGAAAATCCGAGATTCAATACCTTGCAGAGCGGTTCTTTAAGGCTTCAGCCCTTATCAATTATGCGCGACCAGCTATTAAATTCATAGTGCCTGCGATTCCAGCTTTAAAGCCTGAGATTGAACGTATCGCCCATCAAGTTGGCGTGCCCAACCTGCAAGTGCTGGATGGCCAGTCACACACTGCACTGGCTGCTTGCGATGTGACGCTGATCGCCAGTGGCACGGCAACCCTGGAGGCGGCACTTTTCAAGCGTCCGATGGTGATTGCTTACAACATGAACTGGCTGTCCTGGCGTATCACGCAACGCAAAAAATTGCAGCCCTGGGTGGGTTTGCCGAATATTTTGTGTGATGCATTTGTCGTACCTGAACTGTTGCAAGACGCTGCAACGCCCCAAGCACTGGCAGATGCCGTTCTGCATTGGGTCGAAACCAAAGCCAGCGAGCCTGCCAAAATAGCTGCCCTTGAACAACGTTTTATCCGGCTGCACGCCGAGCTGCAGCGCGACACCTCAAAATTGGCCACGGATGCGATCAAAAAAATTCTTGAAGGCTGAGCAAGCCGCGTTGTCCTGGGACACGCCCGGTCTGACCGCTGGTGTGGACGAAGCCGGGCGCGGGCCTTTGATGGGGCCAGTCGTTGCAGCGGCCGTGATTCTGGACGATTTAAAACCCATCAAAGGACTGGCTGACTCCAAAAAGCTCACCGCCTTGCAGCGCGACAAGCTGTATGACGAAATTCGCGCCAAAGCGCTGTGCTGCTCGATTGCCATGGCAACTGTTCAAGAAATCGACGAACTCAACATTCTGCAAGCCACGATGTTGGCCATGAAGCGGGCTGTTGAGGGCCTGCGCCTTAAACCGCACAAGGCGCTGGTCGACGGTAATCGGCTGCCTGCGCTCAGCATGCTGGCCGAAGCGATTGTCAAAGGCGACGCGCTCATACCGGCTATTTCGGCCGCTTCAATCCTGGCTAAAGTTACCCGCGACCGATGGTGTGCCGAGTACGATTTGCAGTACCCCCAATATGGCTTTGCGGGTCACAAAGGCTACGGTACAGCCGCGCATTTGCTGGCGCTGCGTGAGCATGGCGCCTGCCCCCAGCACCGTAAAACCTTTGCGCCCGTGGCGGCAGTTTTGCGATGACGGTTGCACCTGAGCGCATCACCTCAGCCAGCAACCCGTTGATCAAAGACCTGCGAAAGCTGTCCAATTACAACACGGCCTACCGCAAACAGGCCCGGGTGTGGCTTGAAGGCGATCATTTGTGCCGGGCAGGGCTTTTGCGTGGTTTTAAACCTGTTTTAGGTCTTTTTTCAGAGTCTTTTTGGCCTCTAGCCCAATCGAAATGGGCGCAAGCAGCTACCAAAAACATAGTAATTCCAGATGCTTTGTTTACCGATAGCAGTGGTCTGGAGTCATCCGCCAGCATGGGTTTTGTGCTGGATTTGCCCCCCGAAC
>JANMIH010000576.1:0-2905 GCA_031375685.1 Polaromonas sp.
CAGCCTTCGCTGATTTTCAAGTAGGCGTAGTGGCGCGGCGTTAATTTAATGCCAGCGATTCCAAAACTGTTGGGGACGAGGTCAACAAACGGGTCATGCGGCTTGGGCAGGTTCAAATGCACCGCGTCCATGACTTCTTGCGTCGCGTGCGGGCCTGTCACGGCCAATACGCTGGGGTGCATTTGCCGCACCATGTTGCCGCCGCCCTCACCTTCTTTGGCGCCCAGGCAACCGGTGACGATCACCCGGCCGTTGGCAGCCAGTGCCTCGCCAATCGTGTCCAGGCTTTCCTTGACCGCGTCGTCGATAAACCCGCAGGTGTTCACGATGACGAGGTCAGCGCCTTCAAATGTTTTGGAGGTCTGGTAGCCCTCGGCGCTCAGTTGCGTGAGGATCAATTCAGAATCGGTCAGCGCCTTGGGGCAGCCCAGGCTGACAAAGCCAACGCGGGGGGCGGGTTTGTGGGTGATGGGTATGGGTGGGGAAATAACTTCGCTCATAGGCTCTATTGTCTCAGAGCCACTCTTTCTTCATCTTTTCAAGCCAAAAGCACTCAGCATCTGCTCGCTTTGTTTTTGCATCTGCTCCTGCATTTGCGTGAAAGCGCTTTTGGACTGCTCGACATAATTACCCATCATGCCCTGCATCATGGGGGACTGCACGTTCATCAGTTTGGCCCAGTTCTCAGGGCTCATACCCTTGGCTTGTTCGGCCATTTTGACTTGCAAGTCCATGAAGCCTTGTACGTTCTTCTCAAGGTATGCGCCCATAAAACTTTGCATGGCGTTGCCGTAAAAGCGAATGATGTTGGCCAGCACCGCCTCGGTAAACATCGGTGCGCCGCCGGACTCTTCTTCCAAGATGATTTGCAGCAAGATACTGCGCGTCAAATCGTCATTGGTTTTGGCATCGACCACGACAAAATGGGCGCTGTCCATCACCAGTTGCCGCACGTCCGTGAGGGTGATGTAGGTGGAGGTTTCAGTGTCGTACAGCCGCCTGTTCGGGTACTTTTTAATCACCCGGCCCGGGGATGTCGATTCGGCTTGGGAATCAATTGGAGTTTTAGCTTTTGGCACTGAAAATTCCCATGAGTGAACGGCTCAGCAAAATACTGAGCAATTAAATGCATTCTAAGGAAGTTTGGGGGTTACCAATTCTCTAGGTTTACCCTGCAAATGAGGGGAAACCCAATCAAGAGATTGGTAGGCGCAATTGGACTCGAACCAACGACCCCCACCATGTCAAGGTGGTGCTCTAACCAGCTGAGCTATGCGCCTAAAGTCTAGCTTCGCAGTATAGCAGATCACTTTCGGCGCGCCGACCGCACCCCCGCCACTCCAGCCACCAAACCCAGCACCTGTTTGAGCCGCCCTGACTGCGCCACCTCTACCGTAAAAGTCATCCACGCCGTGCCACCGCGGTTGTCTTTCACAGATTGGGTTTGCACGCCAATCACATTCATTTTTTCTTTGGTAAACACCTCTGAAATATCTCTCAATAGGCCCTGCCTGTCTGATGCCTCAATCGCCACATCAACCGGGTAGGCCGCACCGTCGGCGCTTTTTGGCACGTTCCACTCGACTTCAATCACCCTGTCAGGGCTGCCATTGGCCATGTTGCGAAAGTTGCTGCAGTCGCCCCGATGGACACTCACGCCCTTGCCCTTGGTGACAAAACCCAAAATATCGTCTGGCGGGGCTGGCTTGCAGCATTTGGCCAACTGCGTCAGCAACGAACCCATGCCCACCACCAGCACGCCACCGTTTTTTGCATTGGATGCGGCTCTAGGCTTTTTCGCCAGCACGTAATCGTCAGCGGTCGGCACAGGCTCAGGCGGCTTGAGCATGTTTTCAATCGCGCGCAAACTCAGTTCGTCTTTACCAACCACCTCAAACAAATCGTCCGCAGCTTTAAAGCCCAGTTGCACCGCCAGGTCGTCCAGCTTCATCGCCGTTTTGCCTTCACGCTGCAACAGCTTTTCAACCGCCTCACGGCCTTTGGCAATGGTTTGCGCCATCTCCAGCGCGTTAAACCAGGCACGTACTTTGGACCTGGCACGGTGACTGGCCAAAAACCCAAGGTCAGCATTCAACCAGTCACGCGACGGGCCGCCCTCTTTGGCAGTGATGACTTCTACCGTCTGGCCGTTTTGCAACGGCGTGTTGAGCGGTACCATCGCGCCGTCAATCCGCGCGCCACGGCAGTGGTGACCCACATTGGTGTGAACGCTGTAGGCAAAGTCAACCGCCGTGGCGCCCTGCGGCAGTTCCACAATCGCGGCATCGGGTGTCAGGACGTAGATACGGTCTTCAAACAATCCAGGCTTGTCTGGGCTGGCGGGGTTGGTGCTGCCAGACAAGTCCCGCTCCCAGGCCAGCAACTGGCGCAGCACTGCAATTTTCGAATCGTATTCGCTGCTGGCTGTCACGCCTGCGTAGCCCTTGGTGCCCGCCTCTTTGTAGGCCCAGTGGGCGGCCACACCGTGCTCGGCATGGTCGTGCATGGCCTGGGTGCGGATTTGAATTTCAACCGCCCTGCCCGCTGCATCACGTACCACGGTATGCAGCGACTGGTAGCCGTTTGATTTAGGCTTGGCTATGTAGTCGTCAAACTCGCCCTCAATCGGCGAAAAACGCGAATGCACAAAGCTGAGCGCTGCGTAGCAACCGTTGGCATCTGCGGCAATCACGCGTAGGGCACGAATGTCAAACACCTGGTCAAACCCCAGCGACTTGCCGCGCATCTTTTTAACGATGCTGTAAATATCCTGAATCCGTGAGCCGATAGCCCACCCGCCCGATATTCATTTGAATTTCTCGTTGAAATCCAATTTCGTTTCAAATTTTGTCTGTCGCCATGCATCGAGTTCCTCAAACCACACGATGCGTGCACCGTCGCACAC
>JANMIH010000578.1:0-8834 GCA_031375685.1 Polaromonas sp.
ACCTTTTTTAGGTTGCTCGGACTGAAGCAAAAGTGTCGTCGGGTCCATTCGGGATCGCAGACGTTTTTTAATCGGAGTTGTACTGGTCGCGGTGCACTCTTTTCTGGAGTAAGTTATGAAATTTGTCGCTTTTGAGCGCGCTATGCAGGGCACGGGTGCGAGCCGCCGTCTCCGCAATTCGGGTCGCACCCCTGGCATCGTGTACGGCGGAACCGTCGACACCACATTGATCGAACTCGATCACAACGCCCTGTGGCATGCCATCAAGAAGGAAGCCTTCCACGCGTCCGTGTTGGACATGGAACTCGCTGGCAAAGAACACAAAGTGTTGCTGCGTGATTTGCAGATGCACCCGTTCAAGCCGCAAGTTTTGCACATCGACTTCCAGCGGGTGGAAGCCAAAACGAAAATGACCGTGAAAGTGCCACTGCACTACAGCGGTGAAGAAGAATCTCCAGCGGTCAAAGCTGAAAACTGCCTGGTCAACCACGTGCTGACCGAGCTGACGGTGTCTTGCTTCCCGTCCGATATTCCTGAATTCATCGCCATTGACCTGAGCGGCCTGAAAAAAGGTTCGTCTTTGCACGTCAAAAACATCACCCTGCCAAAAGGCGTGAAGTTTGTCGTCAAGGGTCAGGCCAATCCGGTGCTGGTGTCCGTCTCGTCCGTGTCTGCCGAAGCCGAAGCCGATGCAGCTGCCGCCGCAGCCGCCGCCGTGCCGGTGGACCCGAAAGCCGCCAAAGCAGCAGCTGGCAAAGCAGCCGCTGCCGCCAAACCTGAAGCCAAAGCGCCTGCTGCCAAGAAAAAATAATGCGCATGCCCTGACTGCATTGACAGTCAAAGCCCTTGTCCTCAAAAGAGAACAAGGGCTTTTTTTATGGCACTTTAAAATGCTGTGATGGAATTTCAAACATGATCAAACTCTTCGTTGGCCTAGGCAACCCCGGAACCGAATACGAAGCCACCCGGCACAACTCAGGCTTTTGGTGGATCGACGCGCTGTCGCGTGACTTGAAAGCACCCCTCTCCTTTGACAAAAGCTATTACGGCCAGGTCGCACGCACTGCTATCAACGGCCAAAACATCTGGCTGCTCACGCCGCAAACCTTCATGAACCTGTCGGGCAAGTCGGTGGCGGCTTTGTCAAAATTTTTCAAAATAAAACCAGAAGAAATCTTGGTCGCGCATGACGAACTCGACGTTGTTCCTGGCCAGGTCAAGCTCAAGTTCGGCGGCAGCCATGCAGGCCACAACGGCCTGCGCGACATTCATGCGCAACTGGGCACAGGCGACTACTGGCGTCTGCGCCTGGGCGTGGGTCACCCCGGCAACAAAGACGAGGTCGTCGACTGGGTGCTTCGTAAACCCATGCAGGAGCAACGCGTGGCCATTGAAGACTGCATCACCCGGTCACTCAAAGCAGTACCCGCGCTGCTGGCAGGTGAAATGGACAAGGCCACGATGATGATCCACACCAGTACGCCGCCCAGACCCAAGCCGCCACGCAAGCCTGAGCCCGCGCCCGCGAATGCGCCCGAGACCAAATAGCGGCCATCGCTGACAGGCCGCACCATTGTGTATGCGCTAGGCTAAAGCTCATGTTTTCAATCCCAGAATCGGCCCACGCGGCCGCCAAAAACGGCCCGCTTTATGTCGTCTTAAATTCTGCATCGGGTCACAAAGACAGCGATGCAGAGCGCCAGGTATTGGCAAATGTTTTCAACAGTGCCGGGCGGGCTTTCGAGTTTTTGCAATTTGATGACCCAGCCAATATTGCCAGTATCAGCGCCAAGGCCGTTGCGCTGGCCAAAGAAAAGGGCGGTGTGGTGGTGGCGGCGGGCGGCGATGGCACCATCAATGCCGTGGCCAGCGCCGTGCTGCGCAGCGGATGCCCATTTGGCGTGTTGCCGCAAGGTACGTTCAACTACTTTGGCCGCGCCCACGGCATCCCGCAAGATGCAACAGCCGCTGCAACGGCTTTGCTCGGCGCCAGCATTTGCCCCGTCACGGTGGGCGAGGTCAATGGCCGGGTGTTTCTGATCAACGCCAGCCTCGGCCTGTACCCCCAACTGCTGGAAGACCGTGAGGCCTTGAAGCAGCAATTTGGCCGCAGCCGCCTGGTGGCATTTGTATCCGGTTTGGCCACCCTCTTCCAGGCACGTGGCCAGCTCAGGCTGGAGATAGAAATGGCAGGCAAAACCACAGCGCTGCGCACGCCCACGCTTTTCATCGGCAACAACCATTTGCAACTGACGCAGGTCGGCATTGAGGCCGCCCATGCCGATGCCGTCAACCGCGGCGAATTGGCAGGCATTGCGGTTCGACCCATCGGCACGCTGGCGCTGTTTGGCCTGCTGGCGCGCGGTGTGATCGGGCGGCTTGGCGATGCTGACAACATCGACAGCTTTTCGTTTCGCAAACTCAAAGTGGCCATGCGTCGCAAGCGGCGCGTGAAAGTGGCAACCGATGGCGAGATCACCTGGATGACACTGCCGCTGGTGTTTCAGGTGGCCGACACGCCACTGCTGCTGATGGTGCCCGCACCCGCTGACCGGGCAGAGGTTGCATGACGCGCCTGTTGCAGATTTCAGACCTGCATTTTGGGACGGAACAGCCCGATGTGATGGCTGCGTTGCTGGCTTTATCAAACGACAAAAAGCCGGATGTGCTGGTGGTGTCGGGCGATATCACCCAGCGTGCCACGACTGACCAATTCAGTCGTGCCAAAGCTTTTTGCGACAGCCTGGGCGTTGCACAAACAGTTACCTTGCCCGGGAATCACGACATCCCGCTGTTCAACCTGTTTGCGCGATTGCTTCACCCTTATGCGGCCTACCAAAAGGCCTTCGGACAAACGCTGGCGCCTGAATTAATGACACCAGCGCTGTGCCTGATCACCGTCAACACCACACGCTGGTGGCGGCATAAAAACGGTGAGGTGTCGACAGCGCAAATTGACCGTGTCTGCCAGCAACTGTCACGCGCTGCACCCCAGCAACTGCGCGTGGTGGTGGTCCACCAGCCGGTCCATGTTCTGCGCCCCCAAGACGAGCATGACCGCCTGCAGGGCTGGGAACCTGCGGTGCGCGCATGGGCACCAGCCGGTGCCGACATCGTGATGGGCGGGCACATTCA
The DNA here is from genome assembly GCA_031375685.1 of Polaromonas sp. Classification (GTDB taxonomy): domain Bacteria; phylum Pseudomonadota; class Gammaproteobacteria; order Burkholderiales; family Burkholderiaceae_C; genus Polaromonas. The sequence continues at coordinate 3,136 of JANMIH010000578.1, forward strand.
CCTGCCCTATGTGTGCGAGCTGTCAGCCACGGTCGGTGGACTGGCCCGTCGCATGTGGTGTGTGCAGGCAGGCACTGCCGTGTCAAGCCGCATTCGTCGGGAAGCGCCGAATTCAGTCAACCTGCTTGCGTTTGGAAGCGATGGCGATGTTTTGCGTTGTAGTGTCGAACGATGGGATTACCAAAAGGCTGACAGGAGGTTTGAACTGGCTCACACCAGTAGGTTACATCTGCAAAGAGCGTGATTCAAGCGAATTGAACAGCTATCAATTGAGTAGCTGCTTGCGCCCGTATTTACTGGGCCAGAGCCTCATAATATGCATGAAAATCACTAAAACCAGGCTTTCAAGCCACTTTTTCAACCACCACAGCCAGCGTTCCCGTCAAGCGATGGTATTTCTCCCACAGCGTGGGTTTGCTCTCCACGAACTGCGGGTTGACCGGGATGCAGGCCACGGGGCAGACCTGCACGCATTGCGGCTCGTCGAAGTGGCCGACGCATTCGGTGCATTTTTTAGGGTCAATCTCGTAGATGTCTTTGCCCATGTAAATGGCCTGGTTGGGACATTCGGGCTCGCACACGTCGCAGTTGATGCATTCGTCGGTGATCAGCAGTGCCATGTGTGCCTCAAGCGCCAGCAGCGTGGGCGGTGCTCAGTGCCGCCAACACGGCGGGCGTGACCATCTGGCTGACGTCGCCTTTGAGCTTGCTGATCTCGCGCACGAGCGTGCTGCTGATGCAGGCCAGGTTGGCGTCGGGCAGCAAAAAGACGGTCTCGACCTGGGGTGCGAGCTTGCGGTTCATGGCGGCCATTTGGGCTTCATAGTCGAAGTCGGCGGTGTTGCGGATACCACGCACCACGGCGTTGGCGTTGTGCGTTTTGCAAAAGTCCATGATCAACCCACTGAACGGTTGAATCATCACATTCGCCATATGTTTGGTGGCTGATTGCGCCATCGTGACGCGGTGTTCCAGGCTGAACAATGTTTTTTTATGATGCGCTGCTGCCACTGCAATGATCAGCTGGTCAAAAAGCTCCGCTGCGCGCCGCACCACGTCCAAATGGCCCAGGGTGATGGGGTCAAACGTGCCCGAATAAACGGCGATTCGTTGAGAAGAAGTCATGGCTAAATTATGCGCTCAGAGCCGATTCCCCCGATTTGGTCAGCAAATGAAAATGCACTGCCCCGGCTTTGCCAAAGCGATGGACTTTCAAACCCAATGCTGCCAATTCCTCATCGGTCCAGGGCTTGGGCGCTTCCAGGTACACAAAGCCCGGCGTAGCGACGGCCTGGGCTGCAGCTTTCAGGGCTGATTCAAACGCGGTGGACTCGTACGGCGGGTCTAAAAAAATCAGTTGCAGGCTGCCAGGACTGGCGCGGCGCAAAAGGCTCACACCATCACCCCGTTCGACCTTGACCATGTTGGCCTTGAGCTTGGTTTGCAGTGTCTTGAGTTTGTCGACCAGTACCGGGTCCTGGTCGCAGAGGATGACATCAAGGGCACCGCGCGATGCGGCCTCAAAGCCCAGTACCCCTGTGCCTGCAAATACATCAGCACAGCGCCAGCCAGTCAGGTCCTGCCCGAGCCAGTTGAACAATGTCTCACGCACCCGATCTGGCGTGGGGCGAAGGGCCGGCGTGCTGGCCACAGGTATTTTGCTGCGTTTGTAAAGCCCGCCGATGATGCGGACTTCACCCGGCGGAATGGTTTTTCGTCCGACGACTTTGCCTGATTTGGCCAATTTTTGGGCGGCGGCTTTTTCAGGTTTTTTTGTGCTGACTTGCGGGGTGTATTTCATGCTTTTATGGAGTTGCGCCTAAAACGACGGTCACCATTTTGTCAGGTTGCAGTTTGGCCGAAAAAGCAGATTTGACATCTTGCAACGTGACCTTGTCGACTTGGCTGATCCAGGTGTCAAGGTAGTTCAGTGGCAAATCATTCCACGCGATGTTGCTCACATTGCCCAACAACTTGCGGTTGCTGTCAATCAGCAGGGCAAAACCGCCGATCAGGTTGTCTTTGGCGGCTTTGAGTTCCGCCTCGGTGGGGCCGTTGGCGACAAAGTCTTTGACCACCGTGCGTGCCACGTCGAGTGCCTGGGCGGCCTGGTCTGGCCGGGTCTGCAAGCTGACGGTAAATGCACCCGCATGCAAACCAGGTGAGAAGTTGCTGTAGGCACCGTAGGTCAGTCCCCGCTTTTCCCGCACCTCGGTTTGCAGGCGCGAAACAAACCCGCCGCCCCCCAAAATGTAGTTGCCCACCAGCAGCGGGAAGAACGCTGGGTCATTGCGCTTGTAGCCGGGCTGGCCCATCAGCACCTGGGCCTGGGCGGCATCAAACGGAATGTTTTTTAGCACCGCCTGTGCCAGCGGCGCTACCTCGGCCACAGGCGGTAAGGCTGGCACGCTGGCGCAGGGGGTTTGCGGCAAGCGCGCCAGCAGTTGCTGGGCAATGCCCTCAGCCTGTGCGCGCGTTACCGCGCCCACCATGCTGACACGCGCCCGGCAGGCCACCACACTGGCGGCGTAAAACTGCTGCATGTCAACCACGCTGATGCGCCCCAACGTCGCCTCGGTGGGCTCAAAGCCGTACGGGTGACTGCCATACACAGCCTGCGAATAAGCACGCCCCGCCACGTTGCCAGGGCGGGTGTAGGACTCTTTCAGGCCAGCAATCGCTTTTTGTCTGTCGCGTTGCCACACGTTCTCCGAAAAGGCTGGCTCGCCAATTTGGCGCGCGGCCAGGCCCACAGCTTTGGCCAGTAGGTCGGGCTCTGTGAGCGTGCGCAATGAAAAGCTCATGCGGTCGCCGCCCGCACCGCTGCTGTACTGCGCACCCAGGTCAGCCCAAGCCTCGCCCAGCGCGTTTTCATCCAGGGCGGGCAAGCCGCTGCGCGCCGCCACGCCCTTGCCCGCTTGCCCGGCAGCGACGCTGGCCAAGCCGGCTTTGCCCGCAGGGTCGCGCCTGCTACCGCCGTCAAAATCAATCTGCACATCCAGCATGGCAATGGCCGGGCTTTCGACCAGAAACACGGTGGCACCGTTGGGCAGTGTCCACTTCTGAATGGGAATACCAGCCAGAGAAAGGCCAGAAAAAGCACACAAAATGGCTGTAGACCAATAAATACGGGCGTAAGCAGCTATTGATTTAAGAGTAATTGTCATGAGCTTAATGCCTTGCAGGGGTGGTGGGTGCAGCGCGTAGCTTGCGCACAGCATTCGGGTCTAGCGGCTGCGGCACCAGTGTGGCCACTGTTAACTGGTCGTCACCAAAGTATTTGGCCGCCACGGCTTGCACCTCAGCGCTGGTGATGCTGCGCAGCTTGGCGATCAGCCGTGCATCAGCGTCCAGCGGCAAGCCGTTGACCCAGTTGGAGCCCAGCTCGCGTGCCTGGTTAAAAACACTGTCGAGCTTGTAGGTCTCGCTGGCCACCCACTGCACCTTGACGCGGTTGAGCTCGGCATCGCTGACGCCCGATTGCGCAATCAGCGTAACTTGCTGGCGCAAAGCGGTGGCGACTTGCTCAGCCGTTTTGCCCGGCGCAGGCACACCCGCCAGCACAAACAATTGCGGCCCTCGGCCCAGCAGGCCGTTGTAGGCATCGGCGCTGTCGGCCACGCGGCCAACGCCTCCGGGGAGATCCTGCTCCAGCGCGCGGGCCAGGCGTGCGCCGCTGTAGCCGTCCAGCACGGCAGCCAGCACCGTCAGCGCCAGCGCTTCACGCCCAGATTTGTCGTCTGCAAAATCAGCTGCTTGCAATTTAGGTACTTTGAACGACAGGCTGACGTAGGCCTGCGATGCCACGCCTTTGAAGTCCATGCGTTTTACACCCGTTTGCACGGGCTCGTCGCGCGGCTTGCGCGCAGGCACGGGGCGCGCGGCAATCGGGCCATAGTATTTTTCAGCCAGCCGTTTGACCTCTTGCGTGTCCACATCGCCGGTGACCACCACAGCCGCATTGCCCGGCACATACCAGCGCTGGTAAAAGTCGCGCGCGTCTTGCGGGGTCATGGCATCTAAATCGCTCATCCAGCCGACGATGGGACGACGATACGGTGACGCGGTAAACGTCAGGGCGGTCGCGGCCTCAAACATCAGGGCACGCGGTGACTCTTCAGTGCGGGAACGGCGCTCTTCCTTGACCACCTCAATCTCGCGCTTGAACTCATCGTCTGCCCACTGGTTGTTAGCAAAGCGGTCGGCCTCCAGGCGCATCACGTCTTCGAGCTTGTTGCTGGGGATTTGCTGGTGGTAGCCGGTGGCGTCGCGGCTGGTGAAGGCGTTGTCGCGCCCACCCAGGGCGGCAACGCGGCGTGAAAACTCACCGGGCTTGGTGCTGGCCGTGCCCTTGAACAGCATGTGTTCCAGCACATGGGCGACGCCCGATGTCCCGTCAACCTCATCAATCGAGCCGACCCGCACCCACAGCATGTGCGCCGCCGTGGGGGCGCGGCGATCGGGTTTGACGATCAGCGTCAGGCCGTTGGCCAGAGTGAACTGCTCGACTTTGGGCGTGGTTAACTGACTGGTTTGAGCCGTCGCGGCGGTCAAAAATAGTGGCAAGATTGCGGTGTAAAGAAAGAGGTGTCTGTGTTTCATAGAATGGTGTGATTCAAAAAGCAGGCGCAATGTTCAGTTTCTTCAAGAAAAAATCTCCACAACCCACTGCTGTAGTGACGGATGTCCTCAAGCCCGGCGCGAGCCTGATCGGCACAGCCCTGGTCACGCCACTGGACATTGAAGCCATTGTGGCAGCAGCCCCTGAACGGCAGCGCTGGCTGGACAAGTTGTCATCAGGCTTGCGCAAAACCGGCTCCAGCATATCGGGTGTGTTTACCGGCACGCAGATTGACGATGCGCTGTATGAAAACCTCGAATCCGCGTTACTGATGGCCGACACGGGCGTCAAAGCCACCGAATATTTGCTGACCGACGTCAAGCGCCGCGTCGCCGCCAGTGGCGTCACCCACCCGGTGGCGGTCAAAAATATTTTGATTGAGTCATTGAGCCAGTTACTCAAGCCGCTGGAACAATCGCTGGTGATTGGCCAGCACAGCCCCACCGTTGTCATGGTGGCAGGTGTCAACGGTGCAGGCAAAACCACGTCGATCGGCAAACTGACCAAACATCTGGCAACCGAGGGCGCATCCGTCCTGCTGGCGGCAGCAGACACCTTCAGAGCGGCTGCACGCGAGCAACTGGCCGTCTGGGCCGACCGGAACACGGTGGAGATCATCAGCAAGGAAGGCGGCGACCCGGCAGCCGTAGCGTTTGACGCCGTCACCGCCGGCAAGGCCCGCGGCAAAGATGTGGTGCTGGTTGACACGGCAGGCAGACTACCGACGCAACTGCATTTGATGGAAGAGCTGAAAAAGATCAAGCGCATCATTGCAAAAGCTGATGGAAGTGACACCGCCGGGCCGCCCCAAGGTGGCACAGCCCCCTCGGGGGGCAGCGTAGTACGCGAAGCGACTAGCGTGGGGGTGAATTTAGCGCCTCATGAAGTGTTATTGGTCATCGACGGCAACACCGGTCAAAACGCCCTGGCTCAAGTCAAGGCGTTTGACGAAGCATTGCAGCTCACCGGCCTGGTTGTGACCAAACTCGACGGCACAGCCAAGGGCGGTGTGCTGGCGGCCATAGCTCTCTGGGCCAAAGAGCGGCAGGCAACCGCACCCGCGCTGCGCCCGGTGCCG
>JANMIH010000010.1:0-4390 GCA_031375685.1 Polaromonas sp.
CAGCCTGTTTGCATGACATAGCCAATACCGCCGGCCACAAACATGGCCACCGCAATCGGCACGCGCACCGCCATGAAGACCAGCATGATGCCAAAGATAGTGCCGGTCAAAGCCAGCGCACTCATACCTTGGCCTCGGTTGTTGCGTCAAAACCAAACACGGCCTGATGCAGGCCGATCACCATGGCCAGCACAAACGGCGGCACCATGCTGGCGTAGGCAATCCATTCCGGGAAACCAATGATTTGCGTTTCAGAATTGGTACGCCAAGAATTCAGCCCGCCCAGTGTGGTGCGCCAGGCCAGCAGCGCAAACAGCACGGCCAGTAGCAGCGCGCCGAATCGGTCCAAACCAGCATTGGTTTTGTCACTGAATTTGGCTGAGAAAAAATCAACAATGATGTTGCCGCGCTGTACCTGGCAAAACGGCATGAAGAGGGCAATCGCCGCGCCGGCAGCCACACCTGTCAGCTCAAAATCACCGGTGATGGTGACGCCCAAGGTGTTGCGACCAATCAGGCTGGCACAAGTCATCAACGTGATGATGGTGAGCAACAGGCCCGCCAAAATGGCGCAAAGTCTAGCCAAATTTGCGAGGATTTTCATAGCTTATTCATAGCAGCTCACGCTTGTGTTGACGGGTCTTCAGACGACTTTGACGTGTAACTCGCCCAGGCCAGCCACGCTGCCGATCATGGTGTCACCACTGACAACGGCTGCCACGCCCTCAGGCGTTCCGGTATAAATCAGATCACCAGGCATCAGTTCCCATGCGGCTGACAGGTGCTCAATTGTTTCGGCCACATTCCAGATCAGTTTGGCGACATTGCTTCGCTGGCGGTCTTTGCCGTCCACCTGCACATACAGCTCGGCATTGTTGACGTCACCGGCAAGCGCTACAGGTGTGATGGGTCCAATCGGGGCTGAATGATCAAAGGCCTTGCCAATGCACCAGGGACGGCCTGCTTTTTTCATCTCGCCTTGCAAGTCTCGGCGCGTCATGTCCAGGCCTACGGCGTAGCCATAGATATGCTTGTGAGCGTCTGCTGCCTTGATGTTTTTGGCGCCCGTGCCGATGGCCACCACCAGCTCAATTTCGTGGTGGAAATTTTTTGTCAGGCTGGGGTAGGGGACGGTGCCTGTGGTGCCTGCCTCAACGGTGACGATGGTGTCAGCTGGCTTCAAAAAGAAAAACGGTGGTTCGCGCCCTGTGAACCCCATTTCTTTGGCATGCTCTTCATAGTTGCGACCCACGCAGTAAATGCGGTGAACCGCAAAGCGCTCAGCCGTGCCAACCACGGGCACTGAAACAACGGGAGGTGGGGTAAACACAAAACTTACCGAACTTGTCATGACATTCTCTCTTCTCTGTGTATGCCCAGTGCCTGATGCACCGGTCGGTCTGAAAAACTGAACAGCACACAACCTGGTTGCGAACGCAACTGCGCAGTGTGCCACGATGGAATAACGAAATGGTCGCGCGGGCCGAACTGATACGCAACGCTTTTGCCGTTGTGTTCAATGTGGATGCTACCGTGGCCCTCCACCACACTGAACACCGCGCCATCGGTCTGACGGTACGGCTGGCCAGCAAAGCCTGCGGGCAAGCGCTGCATGAAAGTGGCCATGGTCGGCATGGGTGAGCCACCCGTGGCCGGGTTGACGTAACGCAACTTGACGCCGTCCCATGCGTCTACTGCTTCATGCTGCTCCAAATTGTGCAGTGCTTCGCGCGTTCTGGCATAGGGGTAGCTGAAGATGGGCGATGTTTGGCCAAACGGTGCGTCATACCGAAGGGGCAGCATGTTGGCACCGTATTTGTGAATGTTCATGCCTTCGGGTTTGGTCACGGCCTGGCTGGCAGACAAACCGTTTTCAGCAAAACCGGCATCAAAAAAACGGAGCATCGGGATGTCCAGGCCGTCGAGCCAGACCACGGGTTCATCCACGTCTATCTTTCCCCGGTGCCCGTGGTCGTGCCAGGTCCAGCTCGGCGTGATGATGAAGTCACCCGGGTGCATCGTCGTGCGCTCGCCGTCCACGGCGGTGTAGGCACCCGCACCTTCGACGATGAAACGCAGCGCGCTCTGGGTGTGCCGGTGGCTGGGCGCGACTTCTCCCGGCAATATGACCTGCAACCCGGCATACAGCGACTGGGTGATGCACGACTGGCCGCGCAACGCCGGGTTTTCAAGAATCAAGACCCGCCGTACTGCTTCTTCAGCCGTGATGAGCTGGCCTGATTGCATCAAATAGGGCCTCACATCGCTGTAGCGCCAGTGGGCAGGCAGGCAGGGTGTGCTGGGTAAGTTGGGGACAAGCGCGTGCAGCACCTCCCACAACGGGCTCATGCTGTGCTGGCTGATGGCGTCATAAAACGCTTTGCGTTCAACTGTCGTGTCGGGGGGAAGATGGGTGGCCATGAGTTAGTCCTGGTGGTCCAGATACACGCCGTTTTTAACCAGCAGTTGCTGCAACGCCTTGACATCGACATCCGCAAAAGTTTCATCGCTTGAGAGCATTGCCGCCGCTGTGCCCGCCGCCTGACCCATCACAAAACAGCCGCCGCTCACACGCGCTGCCGACTGGCCCTCATGCGTCATCGACGCGCAGCGCCCGGCTACCAGCAGGTTACTCACGGTGGCAGGCACCAGCATGCGCCAGGGCAGGTCGTTGTACACCCGTCCTTTGGTTGAGTCCGTGTTGTAAGGGAACTGCCATTGAATCTTGCCAGCGGTGTGCAGCTCCATCGGCCAGGCGTTGATGCCAATCGCATCGTCAAACCGGCTTGACGCCAAAATATCCTCGCCCGTCAGCCTGTACTGGCCTTGAATGCGGCGGGATTCCCTGATGCCAATTTGCGCTGCAATGTCAACAATCGCGGCGTCGGCAAAGCCAGGCACTTCCTGCCTTAAAAAGCTGAAGTAATCCGTGATCTGGCGGCGGCCCAGCAGTTCACCATCGCTGAGTTGACGGGCATCGGTTGCATCCATGGCCTGGCCTGTTGCATTGCCAATTTGCGTCACGTTGGCACGCCACTCTGTCGGGTTTTTCTGTGGCCTGAGAATCGCTCCTTCTCGCGGGAACTGGTATTGGCCAGGCTTGTCCATTTGCACTTGCGCCATCAGCGTGTTGATCGCCTTGAACTCCCCCACAGCGGCCAAGGCCTGATCAGCATCCACATGCCTCACCCGAAACATGGTGGTTGGGTACAGCCCGCTGCCATTCCCGTCGCCTACGTCATAGGGCACACCCGCAAAATGCGCCACATCTGCATCGCCTGAACAGTCAATGAATTTGGCCGCACGAATGGCCATGCGGCCTGATTTGGTTTCAATCACCAGTGCATCAATTTGAGAATCTTGCATCACCACAGCCGCCGCCCAGGCATGAAACAGGATGTTGACGCCGTTGGCTACCAGCATCTGGTCAGCAGCGCATTTCAAACTCGATATGTCGTAAGACTGAACGCGAATGCGGCCTTGCATGCCGTCTTGCGGCGCATTCAGGCCACCCAAAGCGGCCATGCGGTCAAGCAACTCATCCACCACGCCATGCACCACCTGCTGCATTTCGTCGTTTTTGCGGCCATACAGGCCTGCAAAATTGGTGACCCCGCCCGCAGTGCCCATGCCGCCCAAAAAACCATAGCGCTCCACCAGCAGCACTTTGGCACCATGCATGGCCGCGCTGGTGCCGGCCGCTAACCCGGCAGGCCCACCGCCAATGACAACGATGTCAAATTCGCCATAAACGGGCAGGGCGCGAGCAGGTTCAAGAACAGCGTGCAACTTGCTCACTCAATTTTGATGCCTCGCATCGCAATGATTCCTTTCACGCTGGCGGTTTCGCTTTTCATGCGGCCTACCAGGCCTTCGGGTGACGTACCCACCGCTTGCCAGCCCTGATTGAACAGTTTTTGGCGTGTGTCGGCATCGCGAATGATTTTGGACACTTCAGCATTCAAACGGGCTTGCGCGGCTTTCGACAAATTGGCCGGGCCCACCAGTGCTGTCCAGACTTCAAGGTTGAAGTCTCGGATTCCTGCATCTGCAAGCGGCGGGATTTCAGTGGCCAGTGGGCTGCGACCACTGGTCAGGCCAATCGACTTGAGTTTTCCCGCCCGGATTTGCGGCAGCGCAATGCCGGGCGGAACAAGTGCCATTTGAATCTGGCCACCCAGCAGCGCCGTGACCACTTGCGGGTTGCCTTGATAAGGGATGTGAACAGCCTTCAGATCACCTGCCTTTGACTTACTCATAAGTCAGTAATTTAGCGGACAATTATTTGAACTTTTTGTTATTGCTTTTCTCCAATTGCGCATGAAAAGAGACGGACGCAAATTGGCTCACAACACGCTCGAAGAAATGCGCGTTCTGGCAGTGCAGCGAA
>JANMIH010000031.1:0-1941 GCA_031375685.1 Polaromonas sp.
TTGGTCAACATGCCGCCCAGCCAGCGCTGGTCTACGAAAGGAACACCAGCACGCTTGGCTTCCATCGCCAATGTTTCGCGCGCCTGGCGCTTGGTGCCGACCATCAAAATGGTGCCGCGATTGGCCGACAACTGACGAGCGAACTTCATCGCCTCGTTGTACATCGGCAGCGTTTTTTCGAGGTTGATGATGTGAATACGGTTGCGGTGACCAAAAATGTACGGAGCCATTTTCGGGTCCCAGAAGCGGGTTTGGTGACCAAAGTGGACACCGGCTTCCAGCATTTCGCGCATGGTGGTTGACATAGTAAATACTCCAAAAGGTTGTGTCTAAAATCAGCGCTTATCGAGGGAAATAATCTCCCCGCAACACCTTGAATGGCTGATTTGCGATTGGCTTGCAAAATGACACATTCGCCATCTGCAAAACCATTCGATTATAGCACCCCCAAAGCACCCCATCCATGAGTTCTACACACGCTGACCTGACTGACATGCTGGCTGTTTCGCAAAGCCAAGCCTGCCGATACGCTTATCTGCCCGGCTACGCGCCAACTGATCCTCAGTCAAAGTCGAACCGCACAACGACCGGGCCGCTTGCGGGGAAGCGCGTTTCAGTCAAGGATTTGTTTGACGTGGCAGGCCAGACGACCGCAGCCGGCTCAAAAGTTCTGGCTGAGGCGACCGCTGCTCGTGTTGACAGCGTAGCCGTGGCGCGGCTCAAAGCCGCTGGAGCAATCATCGCCGGGCGCACCAACATGGTGGAGTTTGCTTTTTCGGGGGTGGGCATCAACCCGCATTACGGCACGCCAGTGAACCCTGCCGATAGAACCGTAGAACGCATTCCCGGCGGTTCATCATCAGGCGCGGCGGTGTCCGTCGCGACTGGAGCGGCGCAAATTGGCTTGGGGTCAGACACGGGCGGCTCGATTCGCATCCCGGCGGCCCTGTGCGGCATCGTCGGCTTTAAAAGCACTGCCCGGTTGGTACCCACAGCAGGTGCCCTGCCCTTGTCAACCAGTCTCGACACAGTTTGCGCTCTGACGCGCACAGTGACGGACGCCATCACGGTGCATGAAGTTCTAGCGGCTCGCAGCGTCACACTGACCAATAAACCACTGGCAGATGCCCGCTTTGCAGTCGCCCGTACGCTGATGCAAGATGGTTTGGACAGCACGGTTGCTGGGGCTTTTGAACGCAGCTTGAAGCTACTGCGAGCCGCTGGCGCACAGATTGAAGAAATTGACCTGAGCGAGATAGGCGAGTTGGCCACAATCAACGCCACGGGCGGGTTGTCAGCCGCTGAGAGCTACGCCTGGCATCGCCATTTGATAGCAGCGCACCAAGCCGACTACGACCCGCGGGTGGCGCTGCGCATCAAGCGCGGTGCCAGGATGACAGCGTTCGACTACATCGACTTGTTGACCGCCAGAGCTGACTGGATTGCCCGCATGCAGGTTCGCCTGCAGGGGTTTGACGCTATGCTGTCGCCCACTGTACCCATCGTTGCGCCACCGATCAGCAGTGTGTTGACCGACGACACAGAGTTTTTCAGGGTCAACGGCCTGCTGCTGCGCAACACATCGGTGGTTAACATGCTGGACGGTTGTGCTATTTCCCTGCCCTGCCACCAGCCGGGTGAACTACCGGTTGGCCTGATGCTTTGGCAGGCAGCCCTGCACGACGACGCCGTGCTTGACGCCGCCTTGAAAATTGAAAATCAGCTAAAAAATTCACTATGAAATTTGTAGCTGCTTACGCTCGTATTGATTGGTCCTAAGGCCAATTTGACATCTAAAAACACTACTGTCCGGTAAATTCAGGTTGATTGTTTAAACAGGTCAATTTGCGATTTAAGCGACTCAAAGTCATCGCTTTCCAGAGCGTTGCTGACCATTTGGGTCAACGTAATCTTCTCAAACATGTTGACCTCAACCAAGTG
>JANMIH010000036.1:0-1734 GCA_031375685.1 Polaromonas sp.
GCAAAGCGCAGCTGCGTGTCTTCTATGCCGTTGGCGGCCTCGCCTCTGGTGCGTGGGTAGGCCAGGACGACACCGGTTGAGGTGGTGAAGGTGGTGGCTTGGTTTGAATCGACGTCGTTGTCGTTTGAATTGTTATCCGCGCCTGACCGGGTATTGTTAAAGCTGGTGCTGCCAGACGAGACGTTTGAGGTATTTTGAATTGCTCTTGATTCAGGAGCTGCTTGCGCCCGTATTTGTTGGTCTAAAGCCTGATTTGATGCCTCAAATTGGCCTGAAACGGCATTATTTGAGGTGTTTTGACTGGTTTGGGTGCTGCCAGGCGTCGAGCCCGAGTCTGCAAAGACAAGCGGGGAGCTTGAGGCAAGGTTGGATGTTGAGCTGATTGTTGAGCTGATGACAGTGGCGCTGTCATAGCCATCCGAGCCGCCCCCGTCGTTGTCATTGCGGGTTTGCACCCCGTCCGAACCCGAACCTGAACCTGAACCCAAATTATTCCCACTGGCCGCATGGCTCACCGTCGGCCACTGCACGGCTGCCGCGCCGATACCGACCGCAGCCAATGACATCACATCACCTGCTGCGCCAAACAGGCCACTGCCCGCACTGCGGATCATCGCCTCTGTGGCGTTGCGCTGCTCTTGCGCTGCAATCGTGGTGCCCATTGGGATGAAGGCGATGCCGTTGCTTCTGACCTGTGAGCTTGACACCACCCGTTCGCCCTGAGCCCGCCTGAGGGCTGTCGATGGCGCACTTTGCAACCTCGCATCCCCCACCCCCAGCATGGCGTTGATCTGCAAACTCTGGTTTGCAACTGTCCTGGCGCTGGTGCTGCTTAGTCGGCTGTCACCCGCATCGACTACTGATGCGCTGCCTGGCGCTGTAGGTGCTGCAACCCCACCATTGGTATGCCCCGCCTGCCCATCAAACAGCCGGGTGTTGATGGCATGCAGGGTTTGTAGGGGGCCAGCCAATGTTCCATCAGCGTTTCTTTGCTCATCTTGCTGCAACACGCCACCAGTGATGCTTTGGTAGTTCACACCCAAGATGTCGCCCGTCAGGGTTTGGACTGTCAAGGCGGTGGTGCTGTTGTCTGCCCGGATGATTTGCGGTGGGTTGCTGCCGAAGTCTATGGCTGTGATACCGGCTTGGGTGAGGGTTTGGGCTTGTGTTGTTGTGCTGTTTTGACTCTTTGCGTCTGCATTGATATCGAGCCACAAACGCAGTGCGGCAAAGGCGGGGTCGCGTGCGTCTATTTTTTGGTCGCCCGTGGCATCCAGCCAGTTCAATGCATTCAAGCCTGCGCCGCTCAAGCTCAGCAGCTCACCGGCATCGATCTGGCTGTTGCCGTTGGCGTCAATGCTGAGTACCGCCTGGTTGTTGGCTAGCCACTGGGTTTGTTCTAAATAGCCATCGCCGTCAATGTCCATTAACTTGTCTTGCTGCGTCAGGGCTTTTTGATAGTCAAGCTCTGCGAGTCGTTGATCTTCAGCTCGCTGTTCAATGCCTTCTGTTGGCAAGTCAAACGTAATGGCTTGTAAGCTCTGGTGAAGTCCATCAGCCAACGCTTGGGGCAGGCCTTCTTTGAGGGTGGGCAAATGAATGCCTTGGCCTTGTTGGTAGTGGGCCAAGACGGTTTGCACCTGCCAGTCAGGCGCAATCGCACCCTGGGCATGGGTCATGAAGTCGCCAGCAATGGTGCTGGCGTCTGCCCGGTTGCCGTGGCGGTCGTAGTTT
>JANMIH010000071.1:0-4651 GCA_031375685.1 Polaromonas sp.
CCATCATCGCCGGGCTTGACACACCGACCAGCGGCACGGTACGACTGGCTGGGCAGGACATCTTTGCCATCAGTGAAGACGCTAGAGCCGCACTTCGGGCGCAAAAAGTGGGTTTTGTCTTTCAGAGCTTTCAGTTGATGGGCAATTTGACAGCGCTCGAAAACGTCATGCTGCCGCTCGAATTGTCAGGCGCCAAAAATGCCCGCAGCATGGCGCATGAAATGCTCAAGCGCGTCGGTCTGGGTGAGCGCTTGTCGCATTACCCCAAGGTGCTTTCAGGGGGCGAGCAGCAGCGCGTGGCGCTGGCCCGAGCCTTTGTGGTGCAACCCGCTGTATTGCTGGCTGATGAGCCCACAGGAAGCCTGGACTTTGCCACCGGTGACACCGTGATGCAACTGATGTTTGAGCTCAACCGCGAGCTGGGTACGACACTGGTGCTGGTCACGCATGACAAGGCGATTGCCGCGCGTTGCGAACGACGGATTGTGATCGAGGCGGGACAGATCAAGCTTGATTGACTGTTGAAATTCACCTCTTGCCCAATCAAAACAGGCGTAAGCAGCTATAAAAATAGTAGTAGATAGAGGTCAGGGCTGAACTGGGATAATCAACCCATGTCATCCTCCTCCAAAAATCTTTTCGGCTTTCACGCGGTTGGCGTGCGAATCAAAACCGCGCCCAAGTCTGTGTATGAAGTCTTCTACGACGTGCAACGCCGCGATGCGCGCATGCGCCAGTTTACGGACAGGGCGCGAGACAGTGGCATCAAGCTGGTCGAGTCTGATGGCCTTCGCCTGGCAAAAATGTGTGGCAGTCACGGCCACCAGGGTGTGGTGGCGCGGGTTGATGCGCTGGCGCAGGTCACGTCGCTGGATGAGCTGCTTGAAAACCTGGAGGCGTCAGGCGTTAAAAACCCACTGCTCTTGGTGCTGGACGGCGTGACCGACCCGCACAACCTGGGGGCCTGCCTGCGGGTGGCCGATGGCGCGGGCGCGCATGCCGTGATAGCGCCCAAAGACCACGCGGCAGGCATCAGCGCCATTGTGTCCAAAGTTGCCAGCGGTGCAGCCGAGACCATGCCTTACTTCATGGTGACCAACCTGGCGCGTACGCTGGGCGAATTGAAAGAGCGCAACATCTGGTGCATTGGCACCTCGGACGATGCTGAAAAAACAGTTTACGACGTTGATTTGACGGGCCCGGTGGCGCTGGTGCTGGGCGCTGAAGGCGAAGGCATGCGCCAGCTCACCCGCAAGAATTGTGACGACCTGGTAAGCATCCCGATGGCGGGTGCGGTAGAAAGCCTGAACGTGTCAGTGGCCAGCGGCGTGTGCCTGTATGAAGCGCTGCGCCAGCGGCGTTTGACTTTGTCTTAAAACAGATAACCGCTGACGCGCTGCAACACCGCTTCAGCCTCGGCATAGCGGCCCAAGCCGTGCAGCGTTTTGGCGGTGGCCATGTCGCCATGCACGAGCAGGTCGGTGTTGATGGTGACGCTGTCGGTCGCACTCAAGCCCGCTGTTGCTTGAGCCAGACTGCGCAGTTGGGAGGCTTTGCCGGGCAATCCGGCGGCGGTGTAAAGCAGTGTCAGATCAGTCAGGCCGCGTGCTTTGTCCATGCCTGTTTTGGCATTGAGCTGATTTTGCAAGGCGGTCGCCATCGCTTCAAATTGCTCATGCGTACTGGCATCTGCCGACAGTTGGGCAATGCTGCGCAGCCAGATGGCGCGCTCCTGCAAGTTGCTGTTTTTGCCTGCCAGGCCAAGCGCTGACTCCAGGCTTTTGGTGGCCTTGTCGGCTTGCCCTGTTTGCAACTTGGCCTGATAGTCCACCGCATACAACCGGGTTTGCGCCCAGGCGTCAGGCGCTTGCTTGAGCAGGTCTTCAATCTGCGCTGCGCTGGCCCTGGCTTTGGACCAGCCGCCAGCCCTGGCGCGGGCTGTGGTTTCATGCAAAAACACCTCGGCCATCGACACGGCCAAGTCTCCCAGTGCCGCACTGTTTTGCGCACCCCCCACCGCCTTGAGCGACTCGGCACCGAGCGACAAAAACAGGCGGGGTACTTCGGGTGGTAACAGCGAATTGCGGCTCAATATAACCGCCACCTGGCCTTGCAACAGCGTACGTTCCTGCGGGTTGGCAATGGCCTGCGTTTTCACCCTCAAGTCTTCCGCCACTTGTCTCGCCTGAGCGCCGTCCATGCGCAGGGCTGACCAGGCTTGCAGTTTCAGTTGTGCAGCCTGCAGTGCCGATGCTGCCGGCGCATCTGTGGCCGGGTTGATGCTGCCTGCCAGCGCTTTAAGCACTTCCCTTGAGCGGGCGACCTGGCCTAACTCGCCCAGCAAGCTCGAAAATTCTGCTGTCAGCAATTGTTTGGTCTGTTTGGGGACAGCGTCCGTCGCCCCAGCACTTGCGCTGCCTGTACCAGAGCCGCTGGCAGCCACTGCACCGCCTGTATCGACTGGCCCAGCACCACTTGCTGCGGCAGTGCCGCCTGCTGCTTTTGCACCTGCTGCACCGCCAGGTCCACCAACGGTGCCACCTGCCAGGGCGCGTTCTGCTGTGGTGTTACCGACTGACTTGGCCAATGTTTTGGAGGCAGCAAGCGCCTGTTCCATGGTCAATCCTTGGGCACCAACTTTTTTGCCGCCCGCTGCCTGAATCAATGGGTCGTCAATATCCGGATCACCTGTTGGGTCGGCTGCTGCACCGCCAGCGACCGCCCCCGCCGCACCTGCTGCGCCGGCGGCTACGCCCGAAGCGCCGGCTGCTGGTGCGCCAGCGGATGCCTGTTGCAAGCTCGCGGCGCTCATGGTGCCGGGAAGCGCTTCTTTTTTACCCCAGGGCAGCGACATGCCGCCAACGGTGACGCCTTTTTCACCCGCATAAAGCAGACCCAAAGCAACCGCCACCAGGCCGATAGCCAGGATGGCGCCCTTGCCTTTGAGAAAACCGCCTTTGCTGATGCCGTATTTTTTTTCAAGCTCTTCGCGAACTTGCGCGCGTATGGCCGCTTCTGTGGCTGTTTTGATGTCCTTGGTGGTATTTTTAGCTGACTGGTTTTTTTGAAACTGAATCGCGCCTAGCTCCTGCTGCATGATCTTTTTCTTCAGCAGGTACTCGTCTGTCAGCTTGTCAATAAACACACCGCAAGACGGGCACTGACGGTTTTTTGGCATCACCGCTCGTTTGCCGCAAGCAGGGCATCCCTCCAGACCGTCGTAACTGCCCGCCACGAGCGTCTGCAGGGTCAACAGGGGCGTTACTTCAACCAGCAATCCGGCTTTGGTAAAGCGTGCTCTTTCTTCTTCAGCGCGTTCCATCGTCACTGCTGCGCCGACTTTGGCGTTCGGTGTGCTGCGCAAGACCTTGATCAGCCCCGCTCGACACGATCTGGTGGCAAGCCGGCTTCGGTTTCAGCAAGTTTTTGAATCGTCTCCAGCTTGGCACCCGGTGGCATGCTGATAACAACGTCAAACAGGGGAACGGCTGAATCTATGTTTGCACCGTCGGCTGTTGACATATCAAAACCCTGAAAAAATGTTGAAAATAATTGTATCGATATGTGAGGTGTGGCTCGGTTTTATTTGAACGTCTCAAATAAAACCGAACCAGCCTAGCAACGCGCCAGCACCCAACAACCACAGCATGTGCATTTTGGTGCGCCAAACGATCAAAGCTGTGATGACAGTGGTCAGCCACAGCGGCCAGTGATTCAAGGTGCTTGCATTGCTGGTGGCCAAAATCCAGCCAGTTGCAATCAGCAGTGCCACCACGATCGGTGCCATGCCCTGCTTGAAGGCGCGTACCGCACGCAGTTCGCGGTTGCGATGCCCCCAGCTTGCAGCCACGTAGGTCAGGGTCGTTGAAGGGATCAGAATGCCCGTCATGGCCACCACCACGCCCAGCAACCCCGTTAGGGCTCCGCCCGCATTCATTCCCACGTTCCAGCCCAACAGCGCAATAAAAAGCACGTTGGGACCGGGTGCCGCCTGGGCAATAGCGATGGATGCGTTGAACTGCGCGTCAGTCAGCCAGCCTTGCTGTTCTACCAGAAATCGGTGCATGTCAGGCGCGGTGGTAATGGCCCCGCCAATCGACAGCAGTGACAGCGACAGATAGTGCAAAAACAAAGCCCCCCAGTCTTGCAGTGCCAACGTTAGTTCGGGTGCATTCATGAGGGCGCCATTTTTTTATAGGCAATGGCACACGCCAGCCCGCCCAGGCCCAGCAAGACATAAGCCAGCGGCCAGCGCAACAGGGCAATGGCGATAAAGCACAACACGCCGAGCATGATGCACAGCGGCAAACCCAGCACATTTTTTTGCAAAGCACCAAACAGTTTTAAACCTGTTGCCGCAATCAAGCCCGCTGCCACCGCGCCCATGCCGCGTAACGCGCCCTGCACGCCGGGGTAGTCTACAAATTGCGCATAAACCAAGGCCAGCAACAACACAATGACCAGCGGCGCAGCCAGCATGCCTGCCAGTGCCGCTATTGCGCCTTTAAAACCAAAGTAGCGCGCGCCAATCATCAGGGACAGGTTCACCACATTGGGCCCTGGCATGATTTGCGCCACCGCCCATTCTTCAACAAACTCTTCACGCGTCATCCAGCGCTTTTTCTCGACCAGCTCGCGCTGCACAACAGCC
>JANMIH010000094.1:0-8186 GCA_031375685.1 Polaromonas sp.
TCAATCTTTAATTTCAGCAGGCGAGATTTTTCGTCGTTTGGGAATCGCACACCCACGCCCTGGGTGCGGTTGCCTGCGGCTCGGGGTGGCGTGACCCAAGCCACTTTGCCTGCGATCGGGTAGCGCTGGGTGTCGTCTGGCAGGGTCATCAGCACGTACACGTCGGCGCCCAGCTGATATTCACGCGCGGTAGGAATAAACACGCCGCCTTCTTTGAACAGCGGAATGTAAGCGGCGTACAGCGCACCTTTTTCCTTGATGGCCAACTGAACAACGCTGGGCCTGGCTGCTGTGGAGGCAGCTGGGGCTGCGGGTGATGCGGGTGGGGTGGCGCTCATAGGCGTAGTTTATCGGTTTGGCCGGGCAGGTTGTGTAGTGCAATCGCTTATTTTGAATTCAGGGCGATTTTGGCCCGACTGGCCAGGGACTCAAGCATCAAGCCCGGGTTGTACGGGTGTTCAACCGTACGGGCGGTGGTTGACAACTCTTTGGCCCAGGTTGCCAAGCCGAACGTGCCTGACTTGACGGGTGCAGCGGGTAAATCTGCCAGGCCGAAAAACCGGGGCTGGGCACCCATCCGGACCGACCACACATCGTGGCAAAGCTTTTGCAGGGCATCAACAGCTTGTGAGGGCAACCAGTCGCTCAAAGCGGTGACATCGCCTTTGGCCATGGCTTTAGGCAGGGCTTGCCAGCTTTGGGCAATGGCGGTGGCCTGCCCGCTTTGTGCCCAGGCCAGGGCGTCCGCGGGGCGGCCACCTGCTGCGGTCAAAAGGATTTTTAAATCTGCAAGTGTGGCGGGTTTGGCGGTTTTTTTGTCATCGCCCTGCCCTGGGCGCTCTTGGCTGGCTGTTTGCAGCCAGCCCAGCGCTTCGTCAAAACCCGGCCAAACCATGGTGTGGCTCAGGCAGCGACTGCGAATGGTGGGCAGCAACTGGTGCGCGGCTTCAGTGGCCAATATGAATTTGACCGCACCGGGCGGCTCTTCCAGCGTTTTGAGCAGCGTGTTGGCGGTGATGCCGTTCATGCGCTCTGCCGGGAAAACCAGCACCACCTTGGTTGTGCCACGTGAGCGGGTGAACTGGGTGAAGGACACCACCTCACGCGCGGCATCCACCTTGATTTCTTTGCTGGGCTTGCGCTTTTTACTGTCCAGCTCGTCTTGTGTTTTTTCGTCGAGTGGCCAGCCCAATTCGAGCGACAGCAACTCGGGCATCAGCACGGCCAGGTCGGCATGGGTGTGTACATCGACCGCATGGCAACTGCCGCAAACGCCGCAAGCGCCGTGGGGCGTGGGGGTTTCACACAGCCAGGCGCGTGCCAGGGCCAGTGCCAATTCAAACTGCCCCAGCCCCGACGGGCCTGCCAGCAACCAGGCATGGCCGCGTTGGGTCAGCAAGCTGGTCAGTTGGGTTTGCAGCCAGGGCGCCAAAGGGGGGGTCATAGCCAGCCCTTTCCAGCAAAAACGCTCAAAACGTCTTGCCAAACGGCGTCACGGCTCTGGGCCGCATCAACTCGGGCAAAGCGCTGAGGCTCCGCCAACAGTCTGTCGGCGTAACCTTGCGCGACGCGGCTGAAGAACTCAACGGGCTGGGCTTCAAATTTGTCAGGCAAGCGCGCGCCTGCCAGGCGTTTGGCGGCCTCGATGGGACTCAGGTCAAACCAGACGGTCAGGTCTGGCTGCACCAATTTTTGTGTGTCACTGGCTTGAACCCATTGCTCCAGCGTGCGCAAGGTGGCCAAGTCAAAGCCCCGCCCTCCCCCCTGGTAGGCAAAAGTGGCGTCGGTAAAACGGTCACACAGCACCACATCGCCACGAGCCAGGGCGGGCAGGATGACGCTGGCCAGGTGGTCACGCCGGGCGGCGAATATCAGCAGCGATTCGGTCAATGAATCCATCGCGTCGTTCAGCACCAGGGCGCGCAGCTTTTCAGCCAGCGGCGTGCCGCCTGGCTCACGGGTCAGTGTTACGTTGCGGCCAGCGGCTTTAAAAGCATCGGCCAGGCCGCTGACATGGGTGGACTTGCCGGCACCGTCTATGCCTTCAAAGCTGATGAATAAACCGGGTTTCATTATCTTCTGATGTATTTGTTAACGGCACGGTTGTGATCGTCAAGGTTGGCGCTGAACTGGCTGGTGCCATCACCGCGCGCGACAAAATAAATCGCTTGGGTCGGCATCGGCTGCACAGCGGCCAGCAAAGCAGCTTTGCCGGGCATGGCAATTGGCGTGGGAGGCAGCCCGCCCCGGGTGTAGGTGTTGTAGGGTGTGTCGGCTAGCAGATCGCGCTTGCGAAGGTTACCGTCAAAGGCATCGCCCAAACCATAAATCACGGTCGGGTCAGTTTGCAGCCGCATATTGATGCGCAAGCGGTTGGTAAAAACACCCGCAATTTGCGCCCGGTCCGTGGGTTTACCGGTTTCTTTTTCGACAATGCTGGCCAATATCAAGGCCTCGTCCGGCGACTTCAGAGGCGTGTCCGGGTGGCGCAAGGCCCAGGCTGCGTCCAGCCGCTTGTCCATTGCTTTGGCCGCGCGCTTGAGCACGGCGAGGTCGCTGGATCCCTTGGCGTAGCTGTAAGTGTCGGGGAAAAAGCGACCCTCGGGGTGAACACCGGGTCTGCCCAGCTTTTGCATGATGATTTCAGGCTCCAGACCAACAGAATCGGGCGCAAGCAGCTCTGCTTTTTGTAGCGCTGCACGCACTTGTTTGAAAGTCCAGCCTTCGACCAGTGTGATGCTTTTGAGTGATTGGTCGCCGCGTACCACCATGCTGAGCAGACTGCGTGGTGTTGTGCCTGGCGTGATTTCATAACTGCCGGCCTTGATTTGCCGTGCCTGGCCAGACAGTCGAAACCACACTTGCAGCAGTTCGACATTGACATCCGCACCACTGGCAACAATGCTTTCGGCGACTTGTGCGGCGCGCGTGCCGGGCTCAATTTCCAGGTCCAGCACCTGGCTGCCGGCAGGCAAATTCAGGCGCATAGGGTTGTGCAACCACCAGGCTGCTGCGCCTATTGAAAAGACTGCCAGCAGCAGCAAAAACATCAACAGTCTTGTAAAAACTCGCACCACGCTCAATTACCCATTTATTACCAGTTTGTAAAACACCCACGGCCGCCAGCCATGATAATTCAGCCATGATGACACTACCCATTTCACCCGCTGCACTTTCTGTTTCTGGCGTAACTGAGCTCAACCATTTGGGCGTGATTCGTGCTGCAGGCCTGGACGCCGCCACGTTTTTGCAGGGCCAACTGACGCAAGACCTTGTCAGCATGGGGTTTGACACCGCCCGGCTGGCTGCATTTTGCAACGCCAAAGGGCGTATGCAGGCGAGCTTTGTGGTGTTTAAACGCCCAAACGATGGGTTGAGCGATGCCGTAGGCGATGAACTTTTACTGGTGTGCAACGCCAATATTCTGGCGCAAACGCTGAAACGTCTGAGCATGTTTGTGATGCGCGCCAAGGTGAAGTTGACCGATGCCAGCGCAGATTTCAGGCTTTATGGCGTAGTGGGTGATGCTATTGATTCGGGAGCTGCTTGCACCCGTATTCATTGGTCTAAACACGATTTGAAGGGTCAAAACAGGGTGTTTTTATATCCTGGAGCGGGTATTGAACGGGTTTTATGCTGTGTGCCTGCCTCACAGCCACCACCAATGGGTGCCCACTTGCCACTCGCCACCTGGAACTGGCTGGAGGTACAGTCCGGTATCGCCATGATCAGCCTTCCGATATTTGAGGCTTTTGTGCCGCAGATGCTCAATTACGAGTCGGTGGGCGGCGTGAACTTCAAAAAAGGCTGCTACCCCGGCCAGGAGGTGGTGGCACGCAGCCAGTTCAGGGGCACACTCAAGCGCCGAGCTTACATCTCACACAGCACAGAAGAAATGGCCATTGGACAAGAGGTATTTCACGCGAGCGATGCCGAGCAGCCTTGCGGACTGGTTGCCGCCTGTGCTCCCAACCCATCGGGTGGTTTTGATGCAATTGTGTCGATACAGACCTCAGCAGCAGGTGACGCGCTGACATTGGGTGGCCCGCAAGGCGCTGCTTTGCAATTGCGGCCCTTGCCCTACCCTTTGCTTGAAGACATCTGAAGTCTGACGATTACAGCCTTGCCAGCAGCTGCGGCGGTATCTGCTTGCGCAAGGCTTCACGGTCTTTTTCGGGTGTAGCTTCCAGGGCAGACTTTAACGCCGCAGTGGCCTTGACGTCGTCTTTTTTCTGATTCAGATAGATGGCGGCCAACTTCAAATACCCGTCTTGCCGACTGGCGGGCCAGTCTTTGTTGCGAAGGGTTAAGCCCTGAATGGCCATGTCAAAGTCGCTTTTACGCATGCCCAGCACGTAGGCGGCTGACAGCAGGTCAAAGTCAACTGTGCCTTCGTTCATGTACTGCTGGGCCAGCAAGGCAGATTCTTTTTCTTGGCCACTGCGGCTCATCAGGATAACCTTCAACGACCGCACAGATACCGCTTTGGGCTGGATCTTCTCGCAGCGCGCGAGGTACTCGAGCGCTTTTTCATTGTTGCCCAATTGAGAATACCCACGAGCGATGTTACTCATCATGGCCACGACATAGGGCCGGGACAAAACGACTGACTCCCAAACCCAGACAGCATTTTTCCAGTCGCCCCATTTGGCCAGTTCATCTGCAATCATGGGGGTGATTTTTCTGTAATGGGTGTTGATCGCGATACCCTCTCTGGCCAATGCCAGCATTTCGCGCTTGGTTTTGTCCCACTTCGGATTGTTGACATCGCCTGAATTGGAGATAGTGAGCGCCATTTTTACAGCCGAAACAATTTTGTGTTCCGTCGCGGCGGCCTGCTGGCTGATGTAAGCCGTCAGTGCCATACAAACCATCATCGCGACCGCCATGACCTGTGAATAGGCCGGTTTCCAGGACAGGCGTGAAGCAGCAGCAGGTCCGCGGATTGACAGGCGTGCGTCAGATGCAGCCAAAAGAGCCAAACTCAAGGCAAACAGGCTTCCTGTGGCCGCCAGTCGCCACGGAAAACCGATATTGCTGACAACTAAAAATGCTAGCAAGCTTGCAAGCGCGATCATGCGAACCGGAGCCTCGGCCAGCCCCTCAGAAGTCCGGTCTCTGAAAGTTTTCCAAGCTGATGACAGTAGATAGCCCAGTAGCGCCAATAAAAAGAGCAAACCTGTTAATCCATACTCGGCCAGTAACTGCAAAATTTCGTTGTGAACATAATAGTCAGTCTCAAGCTGGGAGCCCTCAACTTGGTACAAAGGATGCTCGGCCTCCCAAGCACCCGCGCCCACACCCGTGATGGGGTTGGCTTTGATCATCACCATGGTGGCCTTCCACATGATAAAACGAGTGCCGAGAGAACTATCAGTAGTTGAGATTGATGCCGTACGTTTGAATGCCATATCGAACGGGGTGGTCACGTTCCCGTAATAGGCTCTGTCTGCTATGACTTTGGGGTTACCGGAGCTTGTCAGACCCATAATTATCACAGTGGCTAGAAAGACGCCAGATGCAAGAATTCGTCTACCGCTGTCCCAAGTGCTGAAGCTAAATCGTTTTCGATAAATGAAGGCAATGATAGGCAAAACAACTAAAACAAGAAGCCACATCGCTGTTAACGCTCCGCGCGTGCCAGTCATCATCAGCGCAACTATATTAAAACCGAACGTGAATGACATCAAGGAAATACGTGACGAGGTTTTTGCCTGAGCCAGCAAATAGGCCGTATAGGGAAAAGTGCAGACCACAAACTCAGCAAAAAAATTACGGTTAACAAAAGTTGACGCTGGGTTAGGCCCTTGAGGAAAGTAGGTGAAGTCGAAATAAAACTGCAAGACCGTCCACAGTGAGCAAACAACTGCGCCCCAATGAATGCCTTCAATTAGACAGGGCGTGCGTTGCTTTGACAACGTGTTGATACCCAGCCAAAGTAAAAGACTAAAAACGAACCAGCGAATGGCCTCGACTCCGCCCAGATAGGTGTGTGACCAAATCATGCTGCCCAGGGCATAAAACATCAGCGCTAGCGGCAGCCACATGAGGGCATGCCAACGCAAACTGTCACGACGGTTGCGTTGCTGCCAGAAAAACAACAGCCCGGCGCCTACGGCGGCAAACGACACAACGATTGACTTCAGTGTGTCTTGCAACATCAACTCGTTGGGCACGCCAATAGCGGGGGTGATGAACATCATCAAAGCCAAAATCACGACGGTCCAGTCGCCGCGCACAACTTCTTGTGGCAAGGCAGCTATGGCTGTGTTGACACGGCCACGTGCATTGCCATTTGGCAAAGTGGCTTTGGGTGTTGCGGAGCTATCGACCTGTGAAGAGATGCCATCTGATGCCGTCCCCAAACCGACAGGGCTAACAGGGGAGGCATTGGGTTTGCTGCTGGGGATGCGGTTTTTTTTGGCCATGAAAGCTGGTGGGGGTAACTGCGTAAGACCTTAGATTGTCGCTGCTTGGCAACGGCGACTAAAAGGACTTGAACATTTCGATGTGTGGAATGCTGACTTCGTCAAAAGGTTCGCCACGCACCGCGAACCCGGCACGGGTATAAAAACCTTCGGCACTGCGCTGCGCGTGCAGCATCACTTCCAGGTAGCCCTGCTGCTTTGCAGCGTCTGTCAAAACGCCCAAAAGGTCACGGCCAATCCTTGATCCACGCAAAACACGCTTGACCGCCATGCGGCCAATTTTTGCAGTGTCAGGCGTTACTTGCAGGAGCCGGGCCGTGCCAATCGCTTGCCCCAAGCCGTTGTAAGCCACGGCATGCAAGGCGGTCTTATCGGCCTGATCCCACTCCATCTCCAGCGGGATTTTTTGTTCGTACACAAAAACCTCAGTACGAACCTGAGCGGCGTCCGCACCCAGTTCAGCCCAGGCTCCGGTCTTGATTTGATAACCTGGTCGACCCTGCTCAAAACCCAGTAAAACCTGACGCAATACTTCAGGCACTGGCTTGGCGGTTTGCGTACTGGGGTCGGCAAACACGTAAATCAGCTCGCAGCTGATCAGCAGATCATCACCCCGAAAGATAGCGCCTGAAAACACCATCGAAGAATTGCCGATGCGGTTCAGTCGAAGGGCAACGTCCAGCCGGTCATCAAAAAGAGCAGACGCATGAAACTCAATGTTGGCTTTTTTAACGTACAAATCGCCATCCAGCGAGCGCATGGCATCTTCATAAGGCAGCGCAAGTGCACGCCAGTAGTCGGCGATGGCTGTGTCAAAGTACATTAAGTAGTGGGCATTGAAGACAATTTTCTGCATGTCAACTTCTGCCCAGCGCACGCGAAGTGGGTGTAAAAATCCGAAGTCTTGACGTTTCATGGCTTGATGGTTATAAATTTGACTACTTGACGTGGCAAGATGGTACAGCGCGAAAATTTCAAACCGGACTTCACAACATGGCTTTCATCTATTACGTCACACAAATTCAGTTTGATTTTGGTGCCATCAGGCTGCTCAAACACGAATGCCATCGTGTCGGCATCACCCGTCCACTGATTGTTACGGACGCGGGCGTGAAAGCTGCCGGCATTTTGCAAAAGGCGTTAGATCAGCTAACCGGCATGCCCGTCACAGTGTTCGATCAAACGCCCTCCAACCCTACCGAAGCGGCAGTTAAAGCCGCCGCTTCACTCTATAAATCCAGAAACTGCGACGGCCTCATCGCTGTTGGCGGAGGCTCGGCGATTGACTGCGCCAAGGGTGTGGCGATTGCCGCAACGCATGATGAGCCACTCACAACCTACGCAACGATTGAAGGAGGCTCATTAAAAATCACGGATCGTGCAGCGCCACTGATTGCTGCACCCACCACCAGCGGCACGGGCAGCGAAGTGGCGCGCGGTGCCATCATCATCGTAGATGACCACCGCAAGTTGGGGTTTCATTCGTGGCACATCGTGCCCAAGGCGGCTATTTGCGACCCTGAACTGACCTTAGGACTACCGGCCAAACTAACTGCGGCTACAGGCATGGATGCCATTGCGCACTGCATGGAAACCTTTATGTCTGCCGCCTTTAACCCCGGCGCGTGTCAAGGTAGTTGTCGCCTCATTCATGCAGCCAATGCCTGAATATCGTTCTGGGCCAAATGCAGTTTGACCACTGAGTCGCGTTCCGGGTTGAGCGTCACAGCTCCGACGGGCGACCAGTTTCGGGTGCCG
>JANMIH010000095.1:0-5239 GCA_031375685.1 Polaromonas sp.
TTGAGGTGTACCGGGGTCGCTTGCCGGAGGGTTTGACCAGCGCGGCCTGCCTTCCCACAGCCACTGCCATGCTGCGGCTAGCCCCCCGGCTGGCCGCCAGCGGGCATGGCGTGGCGGCTGACCAGGCCCTGCCGCTGTACGTTCGGGATAAAGTGGCACAAACCACTGCCGAGCGCGAACAGATCAAAGCGCTCAAACTGCAAACACCATGAGCGCTGTTTTCAAACCTGCCGATTCACTCGAAGCCCGCTTTGAGCCGATGACGCACGCCGCCCTGGCGCAAGTGGCCAGCGTGGAGCAAAGCGCCTACAAATTCCCGTGGACGCGCGGCAACTTCAGTGATTCGCTCAACGCAGGCTATGAAATGCAGATGCTGGTGGGCGGCGATGCCGCACCCACCGCCAGACATGAATTGCTGGGCTACTTTGTGGCCATGAAAGGCGTGGACGAAGTGCATTTGCTCAACCTCACCGTCACACCCGCCTACCAGTTGCAGGGCTGGGGCCGGCTGATGCTGGACGCGCTCGCACTGTGGTCGCGCGGCGAAGGCGCGCAGTGGCTGTGGCTGGAGGTGCGGGCCAGCAACGCCCATGCCAAGGGGTTGTACGAGCGCTACGGTTTTCGTGAAGTGGGGCTGCGCAAAGGTTACTACCCTGAGGGTGGCACCAGTCTGCTCGGCACGTCGGCGAGAGAAGACGCGGTAGTGATGAGTTTTTCTTTGGCCGGGCCAGCCGCATGATCGTGATGGACAAACGCCAGCGCGCCATGCTCAAGGAAATGGGCGTGCGAGTCTGGCAGCCGCTGCCTGATGTTGTACCCACCAGCCCAGCGACAACTGCAACGCCATCAAGTCCTGTCAACCAAACACAAGACGCTATTGATTCAGGAGCTGCTCGCACTCTTATTCATTCGCCTTCAACCCCTTTTAATACCCAAAAACGGCCTGTACAGACCGTTTCAGCCCCATCAGCTGTTGCGCAGGCCGACAGCCCAGCCCTGGCGTGGCGCGTGGGCACAGCGCAAACGCTTTATGCCGATGCGGCTCAAGCAGCCCCCCGCTGGCTGGTGCTGCTTGAAGCGCCTGCCAGCGCCTTGCAAGACGCCTTTGACCCGCTGGACGGTGATGCAGGCAAGCTGCTGGACAACATGCTGCGCGCCGCCAGGCTGCACACGGCTGGCGCGGTGCTGCTGGCACCACTTGTCAGAGTGGGTACAGCCGGCGCCAGTGGTGATCTGCCCAATGCGCTGGCGGAACTGCTGGCCAACGCCAAACCCGATGTGGTGTTGGTCATGGGCAGGCTGGCCGCCCAGGCGCTGCTGCAATCGACCGAACCCTTGGCCAAGCTGCGCGGCCAGGTTCATGCGGTGCAGGGCCAATCAGTGGTCATCACCATCGACCCCACCTACCTGCTGCGCAACCCGCAGGACAAAGCCAAAGCCTGGGACGACTTGTGCCTGGCGCTCAGCATCGCCAGCGCTTCATGACCCTGACTTGCGCCCGCCGGGTATCAACACCGTCGATATTGCCACCGCCATCAGCGCCACGGCTGCCCAGTCTTGCCAGTGCAGCACCTCGCCCAGCCACAGCGCGCCTGAAAACACACCCAGCACCGGGATCATCATGGTGCTGAGCGTTGAGGCCGCTGGCGGCAAATTGCGCGCCAGTGTGAACCACGCCGCATGGGTAAAACCAAAAATCATCACCCCGTTGTAGACAATCGCGACCCAGGTTTTGGCAGACGGCATGACCCACAGATGACGCTCAAAAACAATGCTCATCACAGTCAAGACAAAAGCCGCCATCAGCGTCATCCAGAAAGACAGTGTGAGCGTGCTGGCCACGATGCGGGTGTTGCGCAGCTTTTGTGTGCCCAGCGCCCACACGGCAGCCGCCACCAGGGCCATCAACACGCCCAGCGGCTGGCCGGCAAAGTTGGTCAGTTCGTTGAACAGCAGCAGCAACACCCCCACTGCCGCCGCACCCACCCCCAGCCACTGGGTTGGCCGCATTTGCGCCCCAAAAAAAGCCACCCCCAGCAGCGCGGAAAACACCGGCATGGTGTAGCCCAAAATCGCTGCCCGCCCACTGCTGAGCACGCTGATGGCCAAAATAATCAGCACATGCCAGACAAACATGTTGGTCACCGCCAGCCAGAACAGCTCGCGCCAGTCCTTGCGCGCCACATAAAAAGGCACCTTCATCACCCGCAGCGCCAGCCACAACACCGGCACGCCCATCAACAGGCAAATGGCACGAAAGGTGAGCGGTGGGTAGCTCGTCACACCCATCTTCATCATGGGCCAATTCAGCCCCCAGGACAGGGTGACGGCAATGACTAGGACGAGCTGTTGTCGGCTGAGTTGCATGCGCTGATTGTGCGGCTTCTTACAATCTGTCCATGACCAAGGCCACAAGCACCCCCACCTTTTTAGACATGCTGAGCACAGCACAGCAACAAAACCAATCCATGCTGTGCGTCGGCCTGGATCCGGAGCCAACGCGCTTCCCCGGCAAGCTCAAGGGCAACAGCAACAAGATTTATGACTTTTGCGCCGCGATAGTCGATGCAACGGCAGACCTGGTGATCTCCTTCAAACCGCAAATTGCCTACTTTGCCGCGCACCGCGCCGAGGGCCAGCTAGAGCGGCTGATGGAACACATGCGCCGCGCCGCGCCCCATGTGCCCATCATTCTGGACGCCAAGCGCGGCGACATTGGCAGCACAGCCGAGCAGTATGCGATTGAAGCGTTTGAGCGCTATGGTGCAGATGCCGTCACGCTGTCGCCTTTCATGGGTTTTGACTCGGTGGCGCCTTATTTGAAGCACGCCGGCAAAGGCGCGTTTTTACTCTGCCGCACCTCCAACCCCGGCGGTGACGACTTGCAAAACCAGCGCTTGGCCAGCGTTGAAGGCCAGCCCCTGCTGTACGAACACGTCGCCCGTCTGGCCCAAGGCCCCTGGAATTTGAACGGCCAACTCGGCCTGGTCGTGGGCGCGACTTACCCGGCTGAAATTGAGCGTGTGCGTAACGTTGCGCCCACCCTGCCTCTGCTGATACCCGGCGTGGGGGCGCAGGGTGGTGATGCGGTGGCCACCGTGCGCGCCGGCTGGCGTGAAGGCGCGCCCATCATCGTCAACTCATCGCGGGCGATTTTGTATGCGTCGGGTGGGGATGATTTTGCGGAGGCTGCGCGTAGGGAGGCGCTGAAGACGAGGGATGTTTTGCAGGCTGCGCGCAGCATGCCGTAAGCTTGTGAATGATTGGCTTTAATGGCGCAAGCTATTCAATTGGGAAAGGTCAAATGGCAGTTTTTCTAATCGATTTCGCCACTTCATACCGCAGCGCCTTGAGGCATATATTCAATTAGCCACCGTATTCAATGTATCGCAACTACCTCGCCATTATTGCCAGCGCAACGCTGCTATCAGTGTCAATCCTTATTTGGAGAGATATGTTTTTGTTCTCCAAAGTCGTTTATCTTCCCACCTGGACTGCCATATTGCCGAGTCCGATCAACACGCCTGTATACGTCGCCTTCGTATGCCTGCTACCGGCAGCATTCATCCCTTCGACTCCACAAGGCGCTGCCCATTCCCTAGTCTGGACGGTTCTTTTTTCACCGTCACTGGCGCTTATCGCGTACGTCGCAGGCACAATTTCGCCCGACTCTAACTTGTGGCTCAATGCGGCCTTCAACTACGCATGGGTCATCGGCTTCCACTGCTTCCTGCCAGCACTAGGTCTTTTCGCGGTTCGAATACTAGCGGCAGTTGTTAAGAGGCGCCGCGTTGACTAACCGCTGCGCTGCTGTGCACACGCTATGCGCACCGCCAATCCCCACGTCGGCGACCACATGAGAATAGAGCAAAGATTGCCAGCAAATACCTGACGAATCAGGCGCTTGGCTGCGAAGCCCTCGACAAATCCAGATGAGTTTTCACATACTGAGCCAGCGCCACATCACCCGGGGTTTCGGGTCGCCATGCGTCAATCGGCAAGGCTTTGCCGTCAGGGTCAACAGCCACAAACACCACCACGCATTCGGTGATTTTTTCCATCTGTCCGACTTTCATGTCGCCGGCGCGCACCTCGACTGAAATGTTCATGCTGGTCTTGCCGGTGTAGGCCAGTCGGGCTTCTACCTCCACCAGGTCGCCAATCATGATGGGGCGCTGAAAGCGGATGCTGCCGACTGACACGGTGACGCAATACCGCTTGGCCCAGCGTGTGGCGCAGGCGTAGCCGGCTTCGTCAATCCATTTCATGACGGTGCCGCCATGCACCTTGCCGCCAAAGTTGACGGTGCTGGGTTCGGCTAAAAAACGCAGGGTGATGGATGACATGGCTTGATACGTTGTCTGTGTTGATGGCTCAATTAATGGCAGCAGCTATCAAAAATATTCAGGGGGCTACATAAGAATTTGACTGTAACCGCTCAAGCCGAGGATGCATCAGCGCAAACCACAGCGGCGGCAGCATGGCCAGCAGCAGGCAGCCTGCGTAACCCGTGGGCAGCTGTGGACCGGGTAATGGCGCCAGCGTGGGGTAGCTTTTCCAGGCGTGCATATGGTGGTCTGAATGGCGTTGCAGATTGGCGAGCATGGAATTGGTGGCCGCGTTGTCGGCGTTCCAGGCGTGCATCACGGCGAAAGGCTCACGCCTGCCGTTGACAGTTTTGCGCTGCAGGCCGTAATGCTCGATGTAGTTGACGATCTCCAGCAGCACAAAGGCCACGGCAGATTGCAGGGCAAAATACGCTATGACTTTAATAGCTGTCTGTGCTGGTAAATAGGCGGCCACAAGCACAAAAACCATCAAACTGGCAGCTGCAGACCAAGCCAGCGGGCTGCGCAGCCAGCTTGACTGCATTTGCGCAATGCGCAGCGCTTCCAAGTGCCAGCCACTTTGCAAGCTGCCCCACAGCGTGCGCGGCAAAAACCGGTAAAGACTTTCGCAAAATCGCGACGTGGCCGCATCGTCATGCGTGGCGGCGCGGGGGTGGTGGCCACGGTAATGCTCAACCATGAAGTGGCCGTAGCAGACGCTGGTCATCAGCAGCCAGGCGCACAGGCGGTCAAGCTTTGACTTGCTGTGGCCCGGCGCGTGTCAAGGTAGTTGTCGCCTCATTCATGCAGCCAATGCCTGAATATCGTTCTGGGCCAAATGCAGTTTGACCACTGAGTCGCGTTCCGGGTTGAGCGTCACAGCTCCGACGGGCGACCAGTTTCGGGTGCCG
>JANMIH010000096.1:0-3795 GCA_031375685.1 Polaromonas sp.
GGCCAATTTTTTGAATGCGTCGCTCAGCTCGTTGTTGGCTACATCGGCAATCGCTGCGCGCAGCTCGTGCAGCATCAGCTTCATCCACAGCTCGCTGGTTTGGTGCTGGATGATGAACAGCATTTCGTTGTGGTCGGGTGACAGAGGCTTTTGTGCGCCCAGCAGTTCATCCAAGTGCAAATAGTCGCCGTAGGTCATCGACTGGCTGAAGTCGAGTTGGGCGCCTTCGCTGTGAACAATGTCTGAAGGGCTGATGGCCGCGCTGCCAAACGGGCATCCACCGCCTTCATTCGGGTTGTCAGGGGCCGTGTGCTTGGTTGACATGATTCAGGTCACTGCGCTTTTTTGATTGAACTCGGCGTTTTGCCATTCGCCTGTTTCGAGAACCTGACGCAGATGCTCAACCGCATTCCAAACGTCTTCAAAGCTGGTGTACAGCGGTGTGAAGCCGAAGCGCAAGATGTCAAGGTTTGTACCGCCGCCACCGGCCCTGAAGTCACCAATCACGCCGCGTGCGATCAATGCCTGCACGATGGCGTACGCTCCTGAGTCGCCACCGCCGGGCCGCCCCAAGGCGGCGACAGCCCCCGCGGGGGGCAGCGACCCGCGCAGCGGCGGAGCGTGGGGGTCGCGTTGCATGGTCAGACAAACCTGTGAACCGCGTTGTGAATGCTGACGTGGCGTGGCCAAACCCAAGCCATGACCAGCGCAACGCGCTTCAGTCAGGTTGATAAACAGGTCCGTCAATGCCAGCGACTTTTGGCGCAATGCCGCCACGCCGCCCAAAGGCTCGGCGGCCAGCACCGTGTCCAGCCCACAATCGAGTGCCGTCATGTTCAAAATCGGTTGCGTGCCGCACAAATAGCGGTTGATGCCCGGCGCTGGCTGGTAGTCAGGCGTGAAGGCAAATGGCGCGCTGTGGCCCCACCAGCCTGCCAGCGGTTGCCACACATCACGTGCGTTATGTTTTGGGTTGACCCACACAAAAGCCGGTGCGCCTGGGCCGCCGTTCAGGTATTTGTAGCCGCAGCCCACCGCAAAGTCGGCGTTAGCAGCCCTCAAGTCAACCGGTACAGCACCGGCACTGTGCGCCAGGTCCCACACGCACAAGATGCCTTTGGCGTGGGCTGCATTTGTCACGGCTTGCATGTCGTGCATGGCGCCTGTGCGGTAGTTGACGTGGGTCAGCATCAGCACGGCCACGTCTGGCGTCAGTGCAGCTTCAATCTCGTCAGCCTGCACCAGCTTGAGATGAAGGCCGCGCTCCTTGCACAGCGCTTCGGCAATGTACAAATCCGTCGGAAAGTTGCTGCGCTCGCTGACCAGCACCTTGCGTTCAGGCGTGTCAATGGCGGCGATGCCCAGCGCTGTCGACAGCACTTTGAATAAATTGATGGAGGTGGTGTCGGTGGCCACCACCTCGCCGGGTGCTGCACCTATCAGTCGAGCAATTTTGTTGCCCAGGCGCTGCGGCATGTCAAACCAGCCGGCACTGTTCCATGAACGGATCAGGCCCTGGCCCCATTCCTCGGTCACGGCTTTGGCTACACGCGCGGCGGCGGTGTTGGGCAATACGCCAAGCGAATTGCCGTCGAGGTAAATCACACCATCGGGCAGGGTGAATTGATGGCGCAAATCGCGTAAAGTGTCTTGCGCATCAAGTGCGCGGCAGTCTTGTAAGGTGATAGCTGTCATGGATGGTTTAAAAACGTTAAAAGGCTAAAGTTCACGCAAAATCGCGCGCACGGGTGATGCATCCGCACGCCTCAGTTTCAGGGGCAGGGCGATCAGCTCGTAGTCGCCTTCGGGTACGTCGTCCAGCACCAGGCATTCAAGCACCCGCATGTTGTGCGCCAGTAGTTGATGATGGGCAGGCAGGGTTTGGCTGTCGGTTGGGTCCACACTGGGTGTGTCAATGCCCACAAGCGCTACGTTTTGAGTAGCTAGTTGGGCCAGTGTTTCGGGCGCTATGGCTGTAAATGATGCCCAGGATTGGCTGGCTGTGTTTGATGTTCTGAGTAATACGCGCGGCGGCAGGTCAGTCATTGCGTGGGCAATGTGTTCGGGCAGCACCAGCGGGCCGCAACCGATGCAATCAATCACCCGGCATGGCCCCAGGTAGGGTGCCAAATCAAGCTCACCAGAGGTTTTGCCGCCGCTGGCATAGTGCATGGGCGCGTCGGCGTGTGCGCCTGTGTGGGGTGACAGCGTGATGCTGTTCACGTTGACCGGGCAGTCGGGCGACAACGCAAAATGCAGGCGCTGCGAATAGGCCGTGTCGCCAGGGAACACGGCAGCCTCTTCATCGACAGGCGGGGAAATGTCCCAAATTTTGGGCGACTCGTTTTTCATAGCCGTGAAGGTATCACCGCTAAAAAACCCGTGGTGTCGGTTATTTCCAACAGGACGTAGAAATACCTGGAAACTGCCATACGGCACAATTTGACATCAGTTCACTGCAAAGCTTTTCATGGCAACATCTCCCAAAGTCGCTCTCGTTACAGGTGCATGCACAGGCATTGGTAAGGCGGTGGCACCGGCCGAACATTGCAGTCAGGATGGCCAAAGGCGTGCCGCAAGCCAATGGCGAGGTTGCGATAGAGCCCATGATGGATGCCAATGAAGTCGCCGATACGGTGGTATTCACGTCGCTGCCAATCAACGTGCAGTTCATGACCATCATGGCGACGAAGATGCCTTTTGTGGGTCGGGGTTGATTTGTACTAGCAAATGTTATTTGTTTGAATCCTGTTTTTAAGCCAACACGTTTGAATAAATTTCTGTCCGCCGCATTGGATGAATAAAGATGATTGAGTTTTTGCCTTTCTTTCCTGTTTTTGCGCTTGTGGCAGGTATTCCTTTATTCGGTCATTTTCTCCACCGGAAATCCCCTGCCTTGGCTGGAGGTGTGATTTATTTTTCAGTTTTCATCGTCATGCTTGAAATTTTGGCAGTTTTTTTAAAGTTTCGTTTTCGCTGCGCTTAGCAAACGCTGCTTTAGGTTGTTTGGGTTTCGTCTCTATGGGTTTCATTGCCTCGCTTGCTTTTCGCTTGCGTCGGCGATGGCTCAGTTTGATGGCTGGAGTGACGGTCTCTGTGGTTATGGCACTAGTTTGTTTTATTGCTGTGTTTACTACCGCGGCCATGGCTCTTGCTGGCGGAGGAATTGTGTATGAGACTTCGCTGCCTGATGGACGTATTTGCAGGATTGAGTCGTACGGTCATGCGACAACCCTTGGCGGTGGCATAGACGGGTATTTGTCACGCATATGGTTTGCGGGTTTGGAGCAAGAAATTGCAAAGAACCGTTGGGAAGATGCTTCGGGGGTGATAAGTTATGAGAAAGCTTGTGTGCAGCTTCAGTCTGACCACATTCGCCAATCTTCTTGAAAAACAGCCCGTCTGTTGATCAAGCCTCAGCTTGCTTGTTTGAAGTCAGGCTTCTCGCGCTGTATTTAAAGCCATGGCCCGTTCAGGAAAAGCCCTTAGTAACTTGCCATCCATCGTCACCAATTTGGTTTCCAGCCGAATTGCCAGCGCGATGAACTCGCAGTCATAGGCTGAGCAATCGCTGCCGCGAACCAGATCAAGTACTGCGCGTGAATCTACCTCGAATTCTGAACCTGCCAACAGACTCTCGGCTTCGCTTTGCAAGCCGGCGCGTGTCAAGGTAGTTGTCGCCTCATTCATGCAGCCAATGCCTGAATATCGTTCTGGGCCAAATGCAGTTTGACCACTGAGTCGCGTTCCGGGTTGAGCGTCACAGCTCCGACGGGCGACCAGTTTCGGGTGCCG
>JANMIH010000150.1:0-3281 GCA_031375685.1 Polaromonas sp.
AAAATCCTGAGGTTTTATCGCTCCAAGCACCTCATTCAATCATTTCCTGAAAGCTCCCATCATGATGAAAAAACCCGTCCGCGTAGCCGTTACCGGTGCAGCAGGCCAAATTGGCTACGCCTTGCTGTTTCGCATTGCCTCCGGCGAAATGCTCGGCAAAGACCAGCCCGTGATTTTGCAATTGCTGGAAGTCCCGGTGGAAGGCCCGCAAAAAGCCCTGAAGGGTGTGATGATGGAGCTCGACGACTGCGCGTTCCCGCTGCTGGTGGGAATGGAAGCGCACAGCGACCCGATGACGGCCTTCAAAGATACCGACTACGCGCTGCTGGTGGGCTCACGTCCACGCGGCCCGGGCATGGAGCGTGCCGAACTGCTGGCTGTGAATGGCGCGATTTTTATCGCCCAGGGCAAGGCGCTGAACGCCGTGGCCAGCCGCAACGTCAAGGTACTGGTCGTTGGTAACCCGGCCAACACCAACGCCTGGATCGCCATGAAAAGCGCGCCAGACCTGCCACGTAAAAACTTCACCGCCATGCTGCGCCTGGACCACAACCGCGCGGCAAGCCAGGTCGCTGCCAAAACCGGCAAAGCCGTGGCAGACATTGAAAAATTGGCAGTGTGGGGCAACCATTCGCCCACCATGTACGCCGACTACCGCTTCGCCACCATCAAGGGCGAGAGCGTCGCCGCCATGATCAATGACCAGGACTGGAACGCCAACACCTTCCTGCCCACCGTTGGCAAGCGCGGCGCAGCCATCATTGAGGCACGCGGCGTGTCGTCAGCCGCATCCGCCGCCAATGCCGCCATCGACCACATGCGCGATTGGGCGCTGGGCACAAATGGCAAATGGGTCACGATGGGCATCCCATCCGATGGTCAATATGGCATTCCAAAAGACACCATGTTTGGTTTTCCTGTCACCTGCGAAGGCGGCGAGTACAAGCTGGTGGAAGGCTTGGCGATTGATGAATTCAGCCAGACCTGCATCAACAAGACTTTGTCAGAGTTGCAGGGCGAGCAAGACGGCGTCAAACACCTCCTCTGATGTCCCACCCCAGAGAGGTCCTCCTCGGCGCTCAGGCAGCCACTGGTTTATTACCGGTGTGCGACCACTACAGCGGCGTCGAGGCACGGATGCGCAAGAGCCTGGCTTTGCAGGCCGAAATGATTCAAGAGTTCGGCGCTTGCGTGTTTGACGTAACGCTGGACTGCGAAGACGGCGCGCCCGTGGGGAGTGAGGCAGACCATGCGGCCATGGTGGTGGCGCTGGTTGCTTTGGCATCCAGCAAAGCCCGTGTGGCGGTTCGCGTTCACGCGGTCGATCATCCGGCCTTTGAAGCTGATATTGCCACCATCGCGGGCAAAGTTGGCGACCAGCTCAGCCACATCATGGTGCCCAAGGTAGAGTCCGTTCAGGACGTGACGAAAGTGGTCAATGCACTCTCAAACGCGGGTGCTGACCACTTGCCCATCCATGCACTGATCGAATCGCCCGCCGCTGTGCATCGCGCCTTTGATATTGCCGCGCACCCGCGTGTTCAATCCCTCAGCTTTGGCCTGATGGACTTTGTCTCCAGCCATGGCGGTGCTATCCCGGCGCATGGTATGTCCAGCGAGATGGGAACCAACACGGGGCGCTTGGGGCAATTCAGCCACCCGCTGGTGGTGCGGGCCAAGCTGGAGATTGCGTCAAGCTGCCACGCCAACAGCAAAACGCCATCGCACTGCGTGGTAACAGAATTTAATGATGCTGCTGCCATCACGGCGGCTGCGCGCAGGGCTTTTCATGAGTTTGGCTACACCCGCATGTGGAGCATTCACCCGAACCAGATCCGTCCGATTCTGGCGGCCTTTGCACCGACTGAAGGCGAGATTGA
This sequence comes from Polaromonas sp., assembly GCA_031375685.1. Lineage (GTDB taxonomy): Bacteria > Pseudomonadota > Gammaproteobacteria > Burkholderiales > Burkholderiaceae_C > Polaromonas. The sequence goes on from JANMIH010000150.1 coordinate 1,881, forward strand.
AGACGCTACAAAAATAATAGCTGCTGCCGCCCGCCAAGATTGGGCGCCCATCAGCATCAAAGGTCAATTGCACGACCGCGCCAGTTACCGTTATTACTGGCAAGTACTGCAGCGTGCGCATCAGACCGGGCGCATGTTGCCACCCGAATCAAAAATCTTTTTTTAGGAATGACATGAAATCACTTGTTTTAGCTGCATCTCTGTTTGCTTTGCCACTGGCATTGCTAGCACAAACCGCCGCGCCTGCCAATCCACCAGCCAAAGCGGCTGTTAAAAAGCCTGATGCCAAGTCACCCGCGGAAGTCAGGCGCTCGGCGTTGAAGGCGGTTGAAGAAGTCACACCGATCGACGAAGACCCCAACGTGACTTTGACACCTGCCGACTTGGTCATGGCCGAACGCGTGTTTGTTGGCACCATCCCTTGCGAGCTGGGTGCCTCTGTGACCGTTACCCCGAGCAAGCGCCGGCCTGGCTTTTTTGTGGTGCAAACCGGCAAGATGCGCTTTAGCATGCATCCGGTTGAAAGCCGCACCGGTGCGATTCGGATTGAAGATCCCAAACGCGGCGCAATGTGGCTACAACTGGGCAACAAATCCATGTTGATGAGCCAGAAGTTGGGCCAACGCCTGGCAGATGAATGCATGAGCCCTGAGCAAGTCACTTTGGCTGAAGATTTGAAAAAGAATCCGCGCCCGGGCTTGCTCGACAGCCCAGCAACAACGCCTGCCGCCAGCCCTGCCGTCGTCAAATAATTTCGACATTTATTTACTGACTTTTTTGGAGAAAAACATGTCATCGGATTTCATTCAAACCTACCGCAACCACGTCGCAGAACGTTCCGTCCTGGGTATTCCACCGTTGCCTTTGTCCGCCGCGCAAACGGCTGAGGTCATTGAACTCCTGAAAAGCCCGCCAAAAGGTGAAGAGGCTTTTCTGGTTGAGCTCATCACCCACCGCGTGCCTGCAGGTGTTGACAACGCGGCAAAAGTCAAAGCCAGCTACCTGGCTGCTGTGGCGCACGGCACTGAAAAGTGCGCGCTGATCTCGCGTGAACACGCCGCGCAACTGCTGGGCACCATGCTGGGCGGCTACAACATCAGCCCCATGATTGCCCTGCTTGACGATGCTGAGGCCAGCGTCGCCACACAAGCCGCTGCGGGCCTGAAAAACACGCTGCTCATGTTTGACCAGTTCCATGACGTGAAGGAAAAAGCCGACAAGGGAAACACTTACGCCAAGGCCGTGATGCAAAGCTGGGCCAACGCCGAGTGGTTCACCAGCCGCCCTGAAGTGCCCCAGTCCATCATGCTGACGGTCTTTAAAGTCGCTGGCGAGATCAACACCGACGACCTGTCGCCCGCACCCGACGCATGGAGTCGCCCAGACATTCCTCTGCACGCC